>CAMCXV010000035.1 GCA_945883665.1 Rickettsia typhi
GGAGTGCTTCCGTCTAAATATTGATAACTTATTCCTTGCTGTTCAAGCCTTTTTCTAACTATAGTTAAATAATCGACATATTGGCTAAATACCAAAGCACGATGATTATTTTCTTTTAGTTCTTGCACTATCTCATCAAAAGCTTCTAGCTTACTATTGGGTATTTCGATGTCATTATTAATTAAACTACAGTCGCAGCACGCTCTTCGTAACTTAGTAATTTCAGCTAAGATACTGAATCTCTTTTTAGCACTGTCGGCATCGCTGATGCTACTTATTCTTTCCAAAGATTCTCTACGTAGAGCTTCGTAGAAATTCTTTTCTTCATCACTTGGTTCAATAAAGATAGTTTGTTCTGTTTTGGATGGTAATTCATCCAAGACTTTACTTTTCATTCTTCGTAAGATAAAAGGTTGAATTAATCTTTTTAAGGTATTTCTCGCAATAACATCAGTGCCGCGTTCTATCGGTTTAGTATATTTTTCTTGAAATAATTGTCTACTACCTAAAAACCCTGGATTTAAGAATTCGAATAAGTTCCATAATTCCTCGGTACGGTTTTCTATAGGAGTGCCGCTTAGTGCTATACGATTGACCGCTTGAAGTTCGGTGATAATTTTAAATCTTTTAGTATTGTTTTTAATAGCTTGCGCCTCATCCAATACTATTACTTGAAATTGCCTGCTAGTCAATAGCTCTCCTACTTGATAAAGTAGACCGTAACTACAAATCAACACGTCCATTTTAGTTAAAGCGGCTATTTGTTCCTCTCGGTTATTACTGCCTAGTATTATACACTTCAAGCTCGGAGCGAATTTTTGGCATTCTTCCTGCCAAACATAACAAACGGAAGCGGGGGCTACTACCAAACAAGCCCCTTGAACTGCTTGCTCTAATAACAAGGCAATCGTTTGTACGGTTTTACCTAGCCCCATATCATCAGCAAGGCAAGCGCCGAATCCTAAGTTAGATAATCTGGCTAGCCACTTAAATCCTTCTATTTGGTAAGGTCTTAGTTCTGCTTGGAGGTTATGAGGAATTTTAGGATCATAGTTGTTAGTTGAATTAATTTTATTAATGTGAGTTTGCCAATAATTATCTGTTTTGCTATTTGTAGAATTATCAACAAACTCTTGGAGTAACGGTGCTCCGAGTTTATGAATAGATTGCCCCTTTTCATCAATTCTGGCGGCTTTCTTCAATTCCTGCATTCTTTTGGCAAAAGATGCGGTCAAGGCAATAAATCTTTTGTCGCTTAATTCAATAAATCTACCTTTTGCCTGTTCCAAATTTTGTAAAAAAATACGCATTTCCATCACTTGGGTATCATCTATCGTAATACTACCGTCAAAATTAAACCATTGATTATTACCAGTGATATTTAATTTCAAATCAGTAAAAGAGATTTCTCGATCAACAAATAAAGATTGCCCTTTCGGCCATTCAATAGTTAGAGATTTATTATGCTTATAATTATTGAGTTGCTGTAATATTTCTAGGGCGGTTTCTAGCTCTGCTATTTGCCACTCATAATCTATGCAATCCTGTTCCTGTAGAATTGGACAAGTCTGTAGCAAATGACTAACGTTATCTCGCTCAAGACGCAAATCTCTACTAACGCTTTTGTAGCTATTATCGATTTGCGCGACAATGCTGCTATTACCTTTGCCAGGTTTGTAATATGAACCTTTACCACTGAAGGGTCTGACAAAAAGTCTAGCTTTTAAAATTTCATCAATAAAAGTAAGCTGCATGATTAAATTAGCATCCCCAGGTTCGCTTTCTAAACCTTCGGTACTATCAAACTCGGTTCTAATACTAATATTAGCAGCCGCTTGCTGAAGTAGGGATAATACCTTGTTTCTAGCAACTTTCGGTACTTTTATGCCATTGTTACCAAGTATCTTAACTATGTCTAAAGTAGACTGAGAAATCTCAACTACCTGATATTTGTTATCACTTTCCTTTTTTAGCTTGACGGTAGGTTGCTGCATATTAGCGGATTCTGATAATTTTACGAAAAAATTACCTTTTACTTCTTTAAATATCAATTCAGGAGTGGTTTTAGTTAATTCAATATGCGCGCCCGTATCACCGTCAAATACCAACGGATTGTTTATTAGTGCCAACAAAGCTTTGTCAGAATCAATATAGAAATTACTGTAATGGCTATAATCTGATTTTGCGCAACTAAGAACCGCTTTATCATATTCAGTTAAATAATCTAAATTATGTTGGGTTTCGTATAATCTTTTTAACGAAGCGGGGCGACCTTTATTCCAAGTACTACTGGCATTACTCGTCTTCTTTTGCTCTACTGGCACAATCATTTCTCGGTACTTATTAGGATATAGCATCCATACTAATCTCTTGTCATAAGATTTAGTCACTTCGTTTTTATTAAAATAATTATTTAGATTATCAAGGACTCTTTCCCATTCATCCTTACTCTTAACTATTCCTGTAAAATCGATAGTATAAGCCTGTCGGCTTGCAGCATCTAATTTGTCGTTTTCTGTAGTAGTAGCTGTATCTAGTTGCTCTGGTAGTACTGAGATTAACGCAGGTAGGACTTCATTATACATTGCATGTAATTCTGATGCATATTTTTGGATATCAATCGCTTTGGATTTTGTCCAATACAAAACAAGAAATAGGATAAAACCGTCTAATACGTTGTCCAGCACTTTATGAGTACTATTGGTAATGAATAATATCTGCTCACTGATTTTTTTAGCATCGATACCAGAGCGCAAAAAATCTACCAACAACATTAATAAGCGGTATGAAGAATCATGGTGTTGAGTAAAATATTGCGGAATTTCTGGAATATCACCGCGATAACGAGATCGCTCTAATTCTTTGGTATAAAGGGTGCTTAGCGATATATAATGCTTTAATAAATCCTGTATTTTACTATGATTGTCAGGTTGATTTGCTTTTAGCAAACAACTCATTGTGAGTTTTGTTTTAAAAATACATTCAAAAACTTGTCCCGCAAAATAGGATTGCATATTTTTGCTCTACTTTAAGAAATTTTAGTGATTTTACGAAGTATTTACTGATTTTTGTGCGATTTGGATAGAAATTTCCCGTTAACTGTACTTAAGAATTTAACTTTAGCAAGTCATTTATCCGCAAAAATGTCGAAGATTTATCATGCTGTATGCTATAGCTTTCATGGCATAGTGGTGTATACTATGAAATTCAAATCTTAATAACAGTCGCTTGAACTTGTCTTCCCAAGCAAATACTCTTTCTATTGTTCTAAATCTTTCCTTGAAGATCTTTTGATCAAAAAGTTGCTTTTTGCCTCGCTTTGTTTTCTTACGATTTCTTTTATTCTCAGGAATATTTGGCGTCATATGTAAATTAAAAATTGCCTTACGATTTTTACGTGAATTATACACGCCGTCAAAACTCATCGTACTACCGACAAGGTCTAGTCCTATTGCCTTTGTAATTTTCTTGAGATTAGATATAGCTGGAACAAGAAGAACAGTTTCGTTCCTATTCCCAGGTGCAACCACTATCGGAGCAATAACGTTGCAATTTCTGTCGGATATGGCCACGACTTTATCTCCTTTTGTGTGTTTGTGCCCATTGCGACCTAAATTATCGCCCCTTTTTTAGCCGTCGTACAAGTACCGTCACCATGTAACACCGAGGTATCAAGCAGTTTAGCCACAAACAACTTGGCTACTGAGGCTTCAAAAATCTTATCAAAACATCCGAGTCTTGCCCAAAATTTAAATGCGTTGAAGACGTTAGTATAATGAATCTCTGACTTGCCATCTACGTCTTTATCTATCGGTATATTCTCCCATTGGCAACCAGTATGCATTAAATAAAGAATATAGTTGAATAATTTAAAAAACGGTAACTTTTTACTCGGTCCGCGCTTTCCTCTTTTTAGATACGGTAAGACAAATTCATTAAATTCATTTTCCTTCAAAGCCGTAGGAATCCTATTGTACTGCCTTTTTTTACTCATATTGATTGACTACTGAAATATATTTAATTAATCAATTAATATACTTGCAAACTATTAAAACTCAAGGCATTAGAGCATAATATTTTTACGTTACTAAACTCGCAATGAGTTGTACGTAATAATTTTTTATCATTACTATTTAATAAGTTTAAGAGTAGTTCCATATGTTTTTTTATTGGATTATTAGACTTGGTCAATATATTTTTATATTCATCAATAGAAAGATATTTATGTTCTTTCAGCAAAAAAGCTCCCTGTACGATCGGACCTGGGTATCCTTTAAATATATCTACTAATTTTCCAAATAGCTCTTGATTTACTTTATCTTTTCCTAATATTTCTTGTAAAAGCTTCATAGCATTTTCTGGATCTAATTGATGCACATAGATGTTATTTGGTAAGGCACTAGAATCCTGAGCACATATTATAATATGACCATTATGATTCCAATTTATTATTGGATATAGTTTTTGATTTTGGTTTAATTTTAAGTTATCAAATACTAATAACCAATTTTTTCTTTCTGTTAAAAAATTCATAGTTTCTTTTTGAGCTTTCTCGGCTTCTTCAGAAATTTTATTTTGACTTTTCGATAACAACGTTTCATTAATTTTCTTGGCTAACAACACAAACTGTTCTTTCAAATCTACATTTGAATCAAAAAACCATATCAATTCATATCTTTCCCTATTTTGTAGTGCATATTTTCTAGCAATCTCAGTTTTACCAATGCTAGTAACACCTATTAAACTTACTATTCTATGTAATATTAAGCTTTGTCTTATATCTTTTGTTTGCTCAGTGCGATCAACAAAATATTCCACTGGATTCAACCTTTTTTCTACTATCATATCATTTTCTTCGATGCAAAAAGCACTCCATGCAAACAAAATTACATATAATTTAATAAATAGCCTACTACATTTTATTAAATTTAATAACATGACCATACTCCTCATTTCTATTGAAATTAAATATTGTTATTATGTTACTGCCTTGCTCAGGAATAATTTTGTAGCTTAATCCATTCTGTTTGATTAATTGAAATATTTTTCTGCAATTCAGTATATGAGGGTTGCCTAAGTGGTGAATTATATCTTCAGACCATTGACACATATGTTTTTCATTAGCAGCGAATGAATCATAGGTTATAACAACTCTATCTTCTTGGAAATTAATAGAAAACCTTTTAACATGAGTTCCACCCCTCATAAAATATAAAACATTAAATAGTAAATTTATAATAATCTGTTTAAATATTTTTATATCAAACTTTGTAGCGATGAATAGCACATCAGATACAAGTTGTAATTCAAATTTATAAAAAACTCTTATAGTATAAGCTAAAGTAAGTACCCTTATTTCTTCTATAAATTCAGCAACATTTAATTGATCAATATTTATTTTTACAGCAGGGTTTTGTTTGACTAAACTATCTTTTCTTGTTAAATCTTGAAAAACCTTGGTATATTTAAGATTCAATTCCCATTCGTCTTTTAGGGTTAAAATCTTTTTATCTAATTCATTAGACTTTATTACTTTACGTATTATCCAAATAATTAAGGGGATCAGCACTAAAAAAGATAAAACAGAACTAATAATTATTGTGGAAACTTGGCTATTCAATTGCTGCAAATTAGTTTTTACAAATTGGGAATCTTTTATAAGGCTAAGTTTAATTGTTAAAAAATTCTCCTCATTGATTTGATATCTATTTACGGATAAAAAATTAAAATCCTCGATATTAGTTACTAATAATTGATCGTTTAAAGATATTTGATAATAAAAATTTTTGCCCAAAATAGAATTCACTAATGACAGTAAAGGTTGTAGATCAAAAATCATTTGACCTTGACCACGAATAATGTACAAAATATTCCCTAGTACTATTATATTTTGCTTTTTTAGGTTAATTTGTGAATAGTTTTTGAGTATATTTAATTGATTAAGGCTCGAAGATTTATCAAAAATAATCTTTAAATCACTTAAAATAAAGTTCTTTATGCTTATCTCATTACCTTCGGTAAATGCAAGTTCTTTTTCTTGTTGTTGAAAAAAAACATATTGACATAAAGCAATATTTATAATGGTTATCACAACAAAAATAGATATCATAGACACGTAATATTGCCAACGTCCTTTCTCTACATTAGTAATTAGTTTATTTGTTCCATAACTCACGAAAGGTTTCTTTATTCTTAGCATTAATAAGTATCACGATATTTATTTTCTAATTTTAAAGAAAATACCAACAACCTATTAACAACTCATTAATTAAGTTACATTTTATCAAGTTATTTATCTATTTATCTATAAAGAAATAGTAAGTATTAACTTTTAAACCATTTGTTAACTAATAAGTTTGTATAATATTGGGCTTTTTCAATTTTATGTTAGCACTCATATCCCCCATTTATTATTTTCTCTAAATCATTCTGTAGTCTTGTCATATATGTTTTAACTTCCTTAAACATACATACCCTATGTTTTTTAAGTATTTCATCAAATTCTTCGGCATACGCATCAATTAATTCCATGATCTGTCTTTTAATAAAAGGATCTATGGTAGCATTAATTGCTTCTTGCTCTATCATTGATAAAACATCCCCTATAATATTTCCTAATTTTCTCAGCTTATCTTCTAGTTTTTCCGCCACGCTTTTTAATTTTTTCTATTTCTTCATTTCTGATGCTTTATAAAACTAACTACCTTAAGTATAGTAGTTTTTTAATATGAGTCAACCTTTGGTTAAATAAAATATCACAGCATTATCGCTTCATGGGACTATTACAAATAGTAAGAATGATTATATAAACCTCAACAAAACTCTAATTTATAACTCTCCCTGGAAACTAGTTTCTCTATCACATCAAAATAATTTTGGCTAATCCAGTCTTTGATAAAACTATTCGGAGCTTTTAGTTTTAGTTCGTTCTTTTCTGTATTTTCAACAGCTTCTAGTTTTGAAAACCAGTTATTATCCGTTGCCTTGCCATAAGTGGCTATTAATTTTTCTCTTGCCCTACCCCATATGCCAGTTGGTATTGACGTTTCTCTTGCTCTATTTTGATTATTATTTTTAAATATAATCACTTTTTCCGGCATAATGATTTTTATATCTTGAATATGCCCTAATCTCTCATCAGTAAAATCTAGTTGTTCATGGGTGCTTTGTGCTTCTTGCAAGATTAGCTTTTCTTCTATATTCGTTAATTCTACATGTTTTGATAAATGAAGATTAAATATTCCCCCTTTAATATCGATAATATCAAAGGCTTTTAGCAATTCGTAAACTGTTTTTTGCGGTAATCTTGCAGCTATTCTTTTCTTAAAATGCCATTCTTTAGATGTTTCTAAATTATATTCTATTTTGGTTAAATATTCCTCTTGTAGTTTTTGTTCTTTCTCTTCTTTTGATTGATTATTTTTGATTTTGAAGTTTTCGTTATTGATTTTAACCGCATCTCTCATCTCATAAGCAAATACTTTGCTCATATAACTTAAAAAGCCTTTCTTGCTCTTGAAATAGCGATTGCTTAAACGCTTTGACATATCAAGCAATATCTCGTTCATTGCATTTAAAGAAAACTCCCTTTTAGAGGAAGATTGTAATATTTGGCAGTCTTCCTTTGTCAGTGGGTAAAAATCTTTAAGTTCCTTAGCTTTATCAAAATTATTTTTGTGTAGAGAAGCTCTAACCCCCTTATTTTCTTTTAGCCCATCTTCTTCAAAAGAATTTTCTAAAAAATTAGATTCATATTTTGTAGATCTATCTTTTTCTTTAGAAAAAGGTTTAATTAGTTCTTTAGTACCAGATAGCGGTCTGATACCCCCTTTGACCTGATTAGCATTATTTTGCAATGTTTGTGAAGGAAAAACAATATTATGTTTTTCCTGTATATATTTATAGTTGGTTTGAGGATTTAAATTGATTACTTCTTCTTTATCAACACCGAGAGTATTAAAGAAATGAGGTGTCTTTTTCCATACGTAGATAATTAATTGATTATAGGATTTGGTAGTAGCAGTTTCTTTGTGTTGAAAACTTCTATTTGTTAACCCCAATCTCTCCAGTTTGATTATTTTCTTTCTTATAGTATCTTTTGAAACTCCGTGTAGTTCGCTTAGTTTTTGGTAATTTATATATATACCCTTAGTCTTAAGTTTTTTTCTGAGTAATACATTACCATCTTTAGTATAAATCTTGGTTGGATTGTACCAAGAGCGAAAAGTATCCCAGTATAGATTGATTGCTAAGTGATCAGGGTTACCAGCGGCGCAAATAATAATTTTGTTTAGTTGAGACTTATTCCTTAGTTCAGGGGCTAACATAGATAAGTTTATTGCAGAATTGCTACAGCTAATTGAATTAACTGGTGTTTTATTTGTAGAAATAGACATTTTAACCTCATGTTACGAGGGCTAAAACTAAAAACGCTTGATATTACCAGAAAAAAAATATATAATAATGACTATAAGAAACGAAGCCGACCAAAGCTTTTCTTAATTATTTACGTATCTTTTTTTTGGTGTTAGAGTACGTTTTTGGTTCTAGCACCTCTTTTTTTGCTTAAATTCCTAGATCAATCAATTTTTGATTTTTACCTGTTTTCTTTTTCTCTGCATAACTTACTATCGCCCTTTCAATCCAAGAAGATATTGACATAAATTCTTTTTTAGATTCTTCTTCTAAGAAGAGTTTGAGATCTTCAGGTAAAGTAATCTGAACCTTTTTTCGTTGCATTATAAAAATCTTGTTTATTGATCTTAAAGTCAAGATATACAAAATAAATATATTATACAAGTATAAATAATTATTTTGATCTAAAATGATCAAAATAATCTATTAAAGGTGTTTTTATTATTTATGTTTCTGGAAAATTTTCTTTAAATACTTGAATGATTTTTTCTTTCATAGAAATTGAATGACTGGCACAAAACTTTTTTATCCTTCTGTGAAGATATGTAGGTATTAGTATGGTTAGTCTTGTTTCTTCTGAGGTATTTGTTATGTTTTTATTATCACTAAAATTATTTTCCAGCTCCTTATTAACCCATTTATCTACTAAATCATCAGGTATAGAAAGATTTTTATTTTTGCTAAGCGTAGATAGACTTTTTATAGTGATTGGTTTTTTTGTCATAGTTTTTGATCTCCTTGTTTTAGTCCTGAGAAAACAATAATTTCTTCTACAAGATTTTTTATCTCTAGTCCTGCTACAGAATTTTGATCTTCTTCTATTACACTTGTTCCAGATGCAGCTGATTCAGCGTAAGAAATCCTTTGATGAATTATTGTTTTAAAAATTGGTAAATTGTATTCTTGTAATGCCGTTTCCACCTCTTTTCCTAGATTTGTGTTATGAATCTTACGGTTAACAATTATAGCCGCCTCTATTTTTTTATAATCAGAAAGAGAGTGTTTTACGTTGTTTAAAATTTCTACAATTTCACTCGCTGCCCATACGTCATAAGGAGATGGTGTAACGGGAATAAGTACTAAATCAGAAGCAACAACACATGATCTAGATACTGAAGATGTGCGAGGTGGTCCATCCACAATAATGAAATCATAATCATTATTCATTAGTTTTATTTGCTTGTGTATTGTATTAGATGGAATTCCAGCTATTGTAAAAATAGGTTCTTTTTCTCTTGTTTCTGCCCAATGTATCGCGCTTTTTTGCTCGTCAGCATCTATAAGCAAAACTTTTTTACCAGCTAAAGCTAGAGTAGAAGCTACGTGTATTGATAAAGTAGTTTTTCCGCATCCGCCCTTTAAATTTAAAAATGTAATAACCATAATAACACTATTTATTTTTTGATTAGTAGGCATTCAGACTGTAAAGCCATGTTTACAGAAAAATCCTAATTATATTATGCACTATATGTAAATAAATGACAATACATATTTTAGTAAATGCGTCTAAACGCATAAATGCAAATGCGTCAATGTATAAAAATACTTATATATCAAGTATATTAGATGTAGTAAACATAAATACATTTATGTTTTTATGTTTAAATGTATTTATGATTTTATGCAATAACAGAAATGCGGTAATATACAAAAATAGAAAAAGGTAGTTAATAAATCCGAGATAAAAATTTGCTATCTAGGTGTTTCTGAGTAATTATTTCAAAAGAATTTTTTTGCCACTCTTGTATAATTTTACCAGCATTACTCTTAGGACTTATCACTCCTGAAATAAAAATATTAGTATCAAGAACTACTTTCATTTCTTGTTCCTGACTTCTATTACAGCTTTATTGATTAATATTTCTTGCTCATGTTCTGTAATATCAGAAAATGACTTTTGTAACTCTGAAGTAAGAAATAAATTTAATAGTAATCTTTTTTTATAATCATAGAATATTTGTGTAAATAGTTCTTTCTATCCATATAAATATATCAGGGCATTAATTACAAAATCTGGTATCAATAACTTGACCTGATTTAAGTTATGGGAGTAGCAAGTAAACACATTTAAGCATATTCTAACATATACATTTATATGTATTTACTACTAAATGCATATACATTTTATATAAATATATAAAACCCAATGTTTTGAGTTATAACGCAAAAGCATTTTTTAATAAAAACATAAATGCGTTTTAATGTTAAATCATATTAACGCATTAAAACTCTTGTTACCAAGTCACTTTTACAAGGTGATATATTCTAAACAGATTTTTTGTAACAACACTAATTATACACAAATTTTCTGTATAAGATTGTTAATATCATATGGATATTTGCAGGAATATGGGGGTAGGGCGGGGTGGCTAGTTTTTAGGCAAAAGGTCAAGTTAATTTTATTAAATCCCAGCAACCGAGCTAAGTAATTTTATAGCTGGTTCTTTGGGGGAGCCATCACCATTTACATATTCATAGAGTGTAGCGGTTGAGATGTTAAGCCTTTTAGCTACATCCTTTGCAACAGAAGATTGATCTTTCATTGCGGCCATTGCCATTTTCAGAGTTGGAACATCCATTTTTCGAGGTCTCCCACCCATTCTGCCTCTTGCTCTTGCTGCCGCAAGCCCAGCTTTTGTGCGTTCTATAATTAATTCTCGTTCAAATTCAGCAAGAGCTGCAAACATGCCAAACACAAGCCTGCCATGGGAGGTGGTGGTATCTATTTGCGCTCCTTGACCAGTTAGAACTTTTAGCCCAATATTTCGGCTGTTTAATTCTTCTACAATGTTAACAAGGTCTCTAAGACTTCTACCTAACCTATCTAATTTCCATATGACTAAATTATTGCTAGGCTGGAGTGCTTTTAAGCAGCTTAGCAAGCCTGGTCGATTATCGAATCTTGA
>CAMCXV010000036.1 GCA_945883665.1 Rickettsia typhi
TTCTTGATAAAACATATTCATTACCCTCTTGTTTATATTAAATTCTAACTCAAAAGGTAAAATGTGTTTTATCGCTTTACAATAGCTTGTACATATATTTTGCTACTGATTTAAAACGAAAGTACAGAAAGAATGTTACACCAGCTATTAGAACGAGGGCGATTAGTGTTATTTTTATCACCATGAATAATATGAGTAGTATCAATTTCGCTAGAAATTTTTTGTACGGACTTAATGAGTGCTTGTTCTGTTTTTCGATCACTCAAAAGAGCAGCTACTCTATGTTTACTAGCTTCTTCTTTAAGGTTGTCAACAGTTCCACTTCTCGTAATATTAGTCATGGCAGAATGCTTACCAGTCTCTAATTCTTTATGGTTGTTAGGGTTATATTGACTATAAGGGTTTAAAGCATCTTTTATACCTTGCCATATAGAATTTTTAGTTTTTTCTGGTGATGTAGTAACATTTTCCAATTTTGATTTAAATGATTTCTCAGTAGGATCTTTTTCACCAATCATTTTAGCAAATGCTTTATTTTGATTCTTCATTTCCTGTGTTTGATTAAGTAATTCTTGAATATTATCGTAACCTACATCAGATCTTTTTCTATCTTCATTAATTAAATTGATCATTTGTTGTTGGATATTTGGACTGGATGTATGTTTTAATAATTTATGTCCTAACTCATGGCTTAATTCTTTAGCAGCATCGATACTTCCGATTGCATCTGATGCACTAGTAACCACTTCAATTCCACTTTTTATTTTTTCAGCTGTTTCTGTTGCTTTTTTTACGCTATGGATTGCATTTATTCCTTTTGTTGGATCCAAAGCAAAGGTAGTAATATCAAGACCAGCATTTATTAGATTAACAATTTTTGATGCTGTTTCTAAAGAATGATTATGCTTTAGCTCTTCATTTTTACTTTTTTTTGAGACGGAAAGATCTAAGCTATTAACAGCTTTGTCAATTTCTTGTAATTTAGGTTGTTTATCTAAGATTATTTGTTTTACACATAATGTTTTGGCATAATCAATTATTGCCTTGTTTTCCATGTCTAAATTACGCATTTTTACTGATTTCGCTGCATCAAAGCCAGTTTTTATTACTTTTGCTCCTAAAACAACGGCACCAATGGCTATAAGACCGACACCCCCTGTTGCTATACCAAAACCGAATCCAATAGAAGAGGTAATCAGAGCTCCCGTGTTGCTTGTTAATGCTTTGTAAGTAGCTATTGAACCTTTTTTGACACCATTCCAAGCTTTTTGATACCATTTTTTAGGGGTATCATCCTTTTTCTTATCACTCATAACAACCTAACTTTTTATTTATATTATACACATAAATATATTTTCATAATTTACAAAAAGTTTCAAGAATCTTTTTCTCCTAATAGTTGAAAAAAAATTAATATTATTCTACCTAATTTATATATATCATATACCCAATTTATATATATCATATAGATTTTTATCTCTTATTTTTCTGTAATAGTTGATTCATTCTATAGATTTTCAATAAAACAGAATTTAAATTAGTGTGTTAATAATACACAAAAAGCTTTTCATAAAGTTAATTGCTTGTATTTAATGATACATGGCGCAGAGATTATTCAATGTTGAAATCAAGTAAAGGGTTGTAGCTGTAAAAATCTTTATCTAAAGGAGCTTTGATTATATATTCTTCACCAAAGATTTTTTTGGGAATGGTTATTTCCAATGCATGTAGCATCATTCTTTTAAAATTTGAGTTTCCATATTTCATGTCACCTAAAATTGGAAATCCCAGCTGTTTGCTATGATATCTTAATTGGTGCATTCGACCAGTTAGAGGGTTATATTTTATTACAGCAATATTTTCGTCAGCAGCTAATATTTCATAGGAGGTATTGGCGAATTTTCCATCTTTGTTTTCCTTAACAGTTTCATATGGTCCAGATTTTTCCTTACTAATGTAACTTTCAATATTGCCTTCTCTGGGAATGAAAGATGTATCTCCCGAAATTATTGCTATATATGTTTTTTTTATTTCCTTTTCCCTAAAAGCTTCTCCAAGCAAAATTGCACTATTTAAATTTTTAGCTATAATAAAAATTCCGCTAGTATCTTTATCTAATCGATGAACTAACCTATATTCACTTTTTTCAGTTTCATTTAGATATTGTAGAGAATGATCAATACTGATGTTTATTTTACTACCACCTTGAGCTGCAATGCCATGTGGCTTGTTGATGGCAATGAATTCTTTGCACGAGAAGATCATATATTCCTTAAGCATTTTATTAGCTAATGAAATAACAGCAGGGGAAAAATATTTTTTTGATGGTGCGTGGTGATTTAAATCATTAATAAGGTGATCAGCTATAATTATCACATCACCTTTACAAACTCTGGTGCCTGCTTGTGCATTCTTCTCATTTACTTTAATCTTCCCTTTGCGCAAGTTTTTTTCAATGATTCCTTGGGTCAGATAAATAAACTTTTGTCTTAATAATCTATCTAACCTTGTTTCTCTTAATTCTTCGACTAATAATTTTGTCATTTTACTTCTTATCTACAGTTTTTACTAAGTATTTGCTCCATAGCAAACAGGAAAGTAGAATAACAGCTCCTAATTGATGAATCAGTGCTATTGTGATTGGTACTTGATTAATGAGAGTTAAAATCCCTGCTATCATTTGAAATATCAGAGCGATAATTGTATAAACAAAAGTTTTAGATAGTAAAAAATTTTGTATTTTAAAACCTATAAAACAGCTGATTAAAATTACTGTAGTAGTAACATAAGCAAGAATTCTATGTATAAATTGTACAAAAACAGGATCATAAAAACTTTGTAAACTTAAAGCATTAGAGGAAAGTTCATTCGGTACAAATGATTCCCCCATTAAAGGAAAATTATTATATACAAGACCAGCATCAAGACCCGCAACAAATGCTCCAAATGTTATTTGAGTGAATAATAATGTCAGAGAAATATTTAAACATAAATTTATTCTAGATAGGTTTATCTTTGTACTAAGAATTAATATGTCAAAAGAATTTTTCATTAATTGCCAAAATAATACAGAGTATAAGAGTATTGCTAGTAAGAGATGGATTGCTAGCCTAAAATGGCTTACATGAGGGTTAGATGTAAGACCGCTTTTTACCATATACCATCCAGCAAAACCTTGAGCAAAAAGTAGAATCACTCCTATAATATATATGAAAATATTATTGCCAGAAATAGTTCCATTAACTAAAAAATATAGTAAAGGTAATAAATATAATATTCCGGTAATGCGTCCAGCAATTCTATGAATAAATTCAACCCAAAAAATGGACTTAAATTCTTTTATTTCAATGGAATTATTTATTTTTAAATATTCTGGCGATTCTTTATATTTATCAAATTCTTGATTCCACGATTCTTCCGTTAAAGGTGGAAAAATACCTGTTATTGGCTTCCACTCTGTTATTGATAAACCAGAATTGGTTAAGCGAGTAAACCCACCTATAAAAATCATGCAAATGATAGCAAAGCATATTATTTTTAGCCATAATTCAATATGTTTATTATGAGTTGTGTATAAATCTTTCATATGTTTAATGTGGATTAAAAATCAGGATATATAGTATAGTAATTAACAGAGATATTACAAAAAAGATAGCTGTTTGTTGATTGTGAAAAATTGAGAGTTTTTTTATTATTTGCTCCTCCAGAACATCTAATCGCCATTTTTCTTGAACTAATTTCTCTGTATCGTATTTTTTGCGAGATTTATATAAATAATAAGCAAAATCATCAATATATTCTAAAATATTAAAATCTTTACCTGTTTTTCTTTTTCGTTTGAAGTTAAAAACTATAATTCCAGAAATAGCATAGATAGCAGCTTGTTTTATAATCTCATAAAAATAAATATTAATTTTATATGTTGATAGAGAATTAGAGAATGGCACTAAAAGCCATCCAAATCCTGCAATAATGGCTATAATGCTTATTAAAACTAGGCTTAGTTTGTTATAAAAATCTATCCTTAACTTAATGATTTTGGATGTTTTTGTCAATTCTTGCCAAGGTATAGAAACTATATTTACGATACTAGCTAGTAATATTATTATATAGAAAAAACTATTGGAAAATAAATGTGTTAATTCAATTTTGCTATAGAAGCTTAAGCTAAAAGGAATATTTAGCATCAAAGACACACCGATTAATGCAGAGATGAGTAATGTTTTATTTTGGAACTTAGCAAGTTCGGAACATAGTGTAATTTTTATTCTATCTCGCAAAGTGGCTGAAATAATAGTGAATAGACATTTATAGATAATATGAATAAATAAATAGTAAAATAATGGTAAAAGAGTGATTTTATCTCCAGATGAAATGCCAAGAATCATTATTCCCATAGAAATTATTGATAGATAACATAATAAAGCAAATATATTATCTTCATATAATGCTTTAGCCCCTGCATATATAACCATTATTAAGCTTATGTACTTTAAAATTTCAAATCCAGCAAAAACCTTAATGAGCAAGATTATAGAAAGTTTTGTAGTAAAATTAATTAAATATAATGATCCAGAAGATGATGCTTCTTTATAATAATTAACCATCCACCCAGAAAATGGAAAAGCAGCAATGTTGATTATCATGCCAGTAAACATAGTGTAGAGTATGATACTTGAATATTCAGGATTATTGAATAAATCAGTAACTAGTTTCATTTCCGTTGAATTGCTTTTGGATATAATATGAGTAATACCAATTAAAATCATACTACTGCTAATTAAATGTGTTAAAAAATATTTTTTTGCGGCTTGCCCGCTTTTTGCTGTATTGCCTATAAAAATAATAATAGAAGAAGTGATCATCATTATTTCAAGACCTACAAACATTGAAATAAAATCTTTAGCTAACAAGCTAACAAATATAGATGCACCATATGCAGAGCCAAATATTATTTCATAATATTTTTTTTGACCAAGTGCATAAGAATTAGACACTAATAACACTATTAAAAATGCTATCCCTATTAATTTGTTATAATCATCAATTAACCATATTAATTTTACATTATATAATTCATATGAATATTCACCTTGTGATAATATTAAAAATATTAAACTTAGGATAGGAGAAGCAAGAGCAATAAACTTAAATAATGTTGATTGTTTTTTAACAAGAAACATTATTAATGTAAAAAATATTATTGAAAATAGTGGATGGAAAATCATTTTTTAAGATCCTGTTTTACATAAAAGTTAAAAAAATACTGATGATTTTCTGAATAAAAAAGAAACCAATAACAAAGCTGATACACAAAAACAAACTTATAAACATTGAAATTGGTAAAAACTTTTTTTCAATATTATTTTCATTTTTTATTGGTTTGTATATAGCAAGAATTATTTTAGACATATAAAGAAATGAAAATATACTGCTAAAAATAAGAATTATCATTACAAAGAAATTTTGCTGATCCGCCGCTGCTATCATTATATAAAATTTACTTATGAAACCAGCAAAGGGAGGCATTCCTATTAAAGATAAAGTTGCGATTAATAATATTAAGCTGGTTTTAGGCATTATTTTGTGAATTCCAGCAAGATCGCTTATATAATAAGTTTTTTTAAAACTATAAAAATTACCAGCAGAATAAAAAAGACAAATTTTTGTAAATGAGTGTGATACCATGTGGATAACAGCAGCAATTAAGCCCTTAGGTGTTAGTAAAAAGGCGCTGATCAGTGCAATAGATATTTGATTTATAGTAGAGTAAGCTAATAACATTTTAATTTCAGAACTTTTTAATGCTGAAAAAGAGCTATATAAAATTGTGATAGCTGGCAATATTACCAGCCAATTATAATCATTAAACAAGGACTGTAGATATGCAAGACCAAAAACATAAAAAAGAATTTTATATATACAAAATAAACCTGTTTTTACTACAATAACAGCATGGAGTAGAGCGCTAACAGGGTAAGATGCAACCATGGCGGCTGGTAGCCAACCGTGCAGAGGAAAAATAGCAGTTTTACTAATGCCAAAGATAAAAGCAAGTAGTAAAAATATAGAGGCGCTGTTTGAAAAATTTTGTTTTATAAATCCACCAGCTATAAATGTACCAGTTCCTACTTTAGAATATATAACTATAATTGCTGGTAAAAACAAAACAACGCCACTTAATAATAAAATTGCAAGATATGTATGTAAACCAGCAAGAGTCTTTTTGTCAGCATGATGAGCTATCAATGGAATGGTGCATAAAGTTAGTATTTCATAAGCAACAAACATGGTAATTAAATTTGCAGATATAGCTACTATACATCCTATTACGATGCAGCTATTAACAAAAAATAAATATTTACTAGAATGTAAAAAATGATTAATTTTTAAAAATTTTGTTGTATATAAGAGGGAAGGGATCCATAAAACTGCAATCATTGTTAGAAAAATTAGTCCTAAAGGTTCTAAGCCAAAGGCTATTGAATATTTTCCAATATTTAATAAAGTAAAGTTTATATCAATTAAATTGACATATAAATAATCAATAAGAATTATATTAATTAAAAAAAACCCACTCACAGTTATTAAAAAAAAATTTCTGATTTTACTATCTTCTTTGGTAAAAAATGGCACAACAAGGTTAATCATGCCAAGAATGATAGTAGAAATAATTAAAAAGTTTAAAGGTGCTGGAGTAGTAGTCATTATATCATTATTATTTAACTTGTAATTGTAGAACTAATATAGCCCATAATTTCTGTTATTACATTCATATATATCAATGTAATAATATGTATAACCACGATAAATATTAATCCCAATAAATTTGTATCTATTTTCATGATACCATTTTCTACTTTACTAAAAAAAATAGCTTTAGCAAATTTCAGATGGTATAAAACTCCAAAAATTGAAGAAATTATTACAATAATCAATTCTAAAATTAATTTTTGTTGAATTAACAAATCGAATATCTTAACTTTTATTATAAACATACTGGTTATTGGTAAACTAGAGCTAAAAAGAATTATAAAAGCTGCTAAACATTTAAATAGAAAAGAATCTTGTATTTGTTTCATAGAATTTACATGAAATTCATTTGTTTTGTTTTCTATATGAGAAAGCATAGTAAATAAACCAATTTTATTGATGCTATCAATGATTAGCAATTGAAATAGCAAAGATTTAGCTGGGTAGATTGATAAAAGGAGAAAAATATATCCTATTTGTAGAGATGTGGAATAAATAATAATTTTTTTAATATCTTGTGATTTTAAAGCTAAGTAAGAGCAACTAATTATTGCAATAATTGCCATATACCTCAAGATTATAGAAACAGGTATATAAATTAGTTCTGCTTCTATAGTAAAATACATAAAACGCATTATCATATACACGCCAATTAAACTAGAAATAGCAGCTATATAAGTAAGAATGAAAGGAGCGGAAGAGGAATAAGCTCTTATCATCCAAAAATGCAAAGGAAAAAATGCCATTTTTAAAATTACCCCAACTAAAAAAAATACTATAGCTGTGATTAGGATATTCAATCTATTTGAGACTATTTCAGTAGAAGTAAAGTTATTTTTTAAGATACTAAAAATATCAGTAATGTTAAGACTGCCAGTAAGAGAAAAAAAGAATCCAATTGAAATAAGTATAAGGGTTGCACCAATTGTTCCCATTATTAAATAATCAAACGCCCCAATTAGTGCCTTTGGATTATTTCCTTTTGAAAACAAAACGTAAGTTGCTAGAGATGAAATCTCAATAAACACATAAAGATTAAATAAATCATTAGTACTGAGCACACCAATATATCCAGCATGGGCAAATAAGAGCAAGCTGTAGAACAGGTGGTGTTTTTTATTATCTATATATCTAGTAATTGTCTTGTTAATAAGTTGTTTACCGAACACTAAAAAAAATAACAGCACGCCATTGATATAGATTATGATGGGTTGATTTAAATAATCTAACCGATATTCTATTCCAACAGGAGCAGACCAGTTGCCAAAGAAATAAATAATTGGTGTTTGTAGTACAAATATTGCATAAATTCCGATCATCAGATTAAAAGAAATGGCAATAGTTGCTATAATCCAAGAAGTGAACTTATGGAATGTTAATGTGCAAAATAATGCTGCAAAAAATGGTATCAAAACTTGCAGAGCGTTTATATGCTTAATTAAACTCATTTATATTATAGTATCCTCTTTTTTGTTTATATCGCTTTCTAATATGGTGTTATATTCTTTGTAGATTTGATATATTAAAGCAAGCCCTACAGACATAGTAGAAAAACCTACTACAATTGCTGTAAGCATAAGAACTTGAGGTAATGGACTTGAAAAATTATAAGGACAGTTAGTTAATTTAGCGCATATATCAATTGGTAAAATTCCTGCACTCATTTTTCCAAGTGCTATATAAAAAAGTAACACTGAGCTTTGGAATACTCCAAGACCAATTATTTTGCGTAAGTAATTATCGCTTGTTAACATTATAAAAAGTCCAGTTGCTAAAACAAGAACTGCAAAAAAATAAATAATATTTTCCATTATGAATAATTAATTCTCCCTTAAAATTAAGTAAATTAAACACATAATTGAAGCAACAGTTAGTCCAACTCCGATTTCAATTGAAAATATACAAACATGCTGACCAGTCAGTTGATTTGTTATCAAAGAACTTTTAGCAATTGAGTTGTAATCTAAATAATTATCATCAAACAAAAGTGAAATGATTCCAGTAGTAGCGTAAATCAATACACCAATTACTCCGCAAATAGTTAAAGCTTTTTCCAAAAAGAACTGATGAGTTTTTTTACCACCATTTATCAAATCAAAAGCTATCACTGCTGTAGCAAAAATTACTCCAGCTTGAAAGCCCCCACCTGGAGATATCTCACCATTTAATTGAATATAAATTGCATATAAAATTATATAAGGAATTATAAATGAGAATACTATTTTTAGGACCGAAAATTTCTTGAGCATCATTCTTTCCTTTTGGCTAAAATTAAAATAACAGCAAGACCTGCAATTAAAATCACACTTGTTTCACCTAAAGTATCATAGCCTCTGTAACTTGCAAGAATTGCAGCTACAACAGATGGTATACCTATATCATCTTTAGTATTTTCTAAATAATATTTACTAAGATGTTTATGTACCTCGGTGTTTTGTTCTCCGTACAAAGCTAAATCAAAGCTAGCAAAAGTTAAAAACCCCACAAAAATCCCGCATATAATAATTGCCCAGATCTTTCTAATTTTATTAGGTGATTCGGCATTTTCATTGCCACATATTTTTATTAAATTGAGTAAAACGCAAGTAGATAAGCAAGCGCCAAGAGCGGTTTCAGTCATAGCAACATCTGGTGCATCCATTAATAGATAGGAAATAGATATTAACAAACTGAATGCAGACATTAACACAACTGATTCTATTAAATTTTTGGAGGTTGTTAATTTAAAGCAGGTAATTAATAAAGTAATCAAAATAACGCAAAGCAGAAAAAAATTTAATTTGGAATCGATTGCAAAAGGAATAGTAAAAAACTCTATCATTTTATCCTACCATCTTTATCTATCTTATAAAGAACAGAAGCTCTAGCTAATGCGTGGGTTGAGACGGGGTTAAGTATTAGTATTAACAATAATATTAATACTAGCTTAAAAGAGGAAGTAAAATTTACTTGGATAAAACTAAGACCTATTAAGCAAAATGGTATTCCACAACATTCAATAACACTTGCTGCATGAAGCTTTGTATAGAAATCACGAAATCTAAATAAACCTAATATGCCAGAAATAATAAACCACATACCTATAGCTATAAAAATAAATCCTACATATATCATTGAACTTTGAGAGTTTGAATATAATTATTGTCTAAATGAAA
This sequence comes from Rickettsia typhi, assembly GCA_945883665.1. Lineage (GTDB taxonomy): Bacteria > Pseudomonadota > Alphaproteobacteria > Rickettsiales > Rickettsiaceae > Megaera > Megaera typhi_B. The sequence continues at coordinate 9,909 of CAMCXV010000036.1, forward strand.
ACTACATTATTTTATTCTTTAGAACAAGTTTTCTATAAAGTTATCTTATTTTTTTAATTTTATGCTTAGTGGTCGGTTATTTAAGAGATATATATACAACTACAAGTTATGTATTCTGATCTAGGAGGTATGAATTGGAAATAGGAAAGGTGTCTAACAATTTTTTACTAAAATCCAGCAATTTGGATAGTAGGATAATAGATGGTTATGCAAGTGTATTTAATGTGATTGATAGTCAGAATGATTTGATCGAAAAAGGCGCTTTTGAAAATGTATCTTCAGAGAAAGTAAAATTGCTTTGGCAACATGATATTGCAAAACCTATTGGTATTGTTAAAACAATCTATGAAGATAATTATGGTCTTAAAATCGAAGCTGAAATAAACAATAAAATACTTTGCGGCATAGAAGCTATTGAACTTATAAAACAAGGTGCTGTTGATGGTTTAAGCATTGGGTTTTGCGCAACAGATTTTGAGTATAATAATCAAGGTATTAGAATAATAAAAAAAATAGATCTAATGGAAGTAAGTATCGTTACTTTTCCAGCGAATAGAAGCGCTGGTATCACTAATTTTAAAACTCAAAATACTATTTTATTGAAAAAATCGGTAGAAAAACTTCTTCTACTAGTGCAAAAATTAACAAATTTAAAATAAGAGAATATATGCAACTTGAATATAAAAAAATCGAACAAATAGCTAATAACGTTCAAGATATTTTAAACAATGAGTCAAAAATAAAAGCAATCCCCGCCGCAAGCAGCGGGGTATTTTAGAAGAAAGCTAACTGGAGGTTCTCATGCAGCTTCTTATATTCCTTACCTTGATTTTTTACGTACTTTCCTATCATATTCTCATTTCCATGCTTACCTACCGTACTCG
>CAMCXV010000037.1 GCA_945883665.1 Rickettsia typhi
TAGGTTCTATACACACTCTCTCTGCCATTGACATTTTCATTAATTTCTGCTATGTTAACTTAATAAGTTACTACCGTCTTTTACAAATTCCAGTATTTCCTTCTCTTGTTTTAAACAACTGTACGGAACCTAATCGGGTTAGCTATATCAGTAAGATTGATCTTTGTTCCTAACATTTGAATGTTATTTGGTATTTTAAGTAAATTATCAATATACATATTTTTTAAATAATAAATGTACATTTTTGCTGGTAAGTTTGTTGAATCTGAATTCCAATATAATATATCAAAAGCCGCAGGAGATTTGCCGAGTAAGTAATTATTGACAAAATATGACCATACTAAATCATTGGCTCGAATTAAACTAAAACTATTTGTCAAATAATTTTTATCTAAATAACCGACTTCAGAGACTTTGTTTTCTATATAATCAATTGTAGATTTGTTAATTAGAGCTCCTAGTTCCCCTGGGTTAGAAAAATCTAGCAAAGTTGTAAAAAAACTTGCGCTATTGATAATAGTATTATTATTTGATTTATAATATGAAATAGCAATAGCGAGTAGAGTACCTCCTATGCAATAACCAACTGTATTTACTTTACTGAATCCTAATGTTTTGATATATTCAAGTGGCTCAATTACTCCTTCTTGCAGGTAATGTTCAAAATCTTTATGAGCTAAATCTTTTGTTGGATTAACCCAAGATACAAGAAAAACCTGAAAATTATTATCTACTAGCCACTTTATCAATGAATTTTTCTTGGATAAATCCATTATATAATATTTATTTATCCAAGGTGGTATAATGAATATAGGAATAGCATGGGTCATCTTTTTAGGTTTGTAGCAAATTAATTGGATTAAATCATTTTGAAAAATTACCTTTCCTTTTGTGGTTGCAAGATTTTTTCCAACCTTAAAATAAGATTTATCAGTTGTTGAGATGTTAATTAAACCATCTGATTTTTTGAGATCCATAAGAAAATTTTCCATTCCTTTTGTAATGTTACTCATTCCAGTGTCTAACGATTCTCTAATTACTTCGGGATTGCTAAAAATAAAATTTGAAGGGGAGAGGGCGTCCATAAATTGATTAGAAGTAAATTCTAAAAATCTTTTACTATCGCTATCTAATTCATATTGCTTTACAGTGTTTTTTGTCCAATTTGCAGAAATCATATAGTATTTTCTAATAAAATCGAAATAAACACTTTGTTGCCAAGCTGGATCTTTAAATCTTTTATCAAAAAAAGATTTATCATTTTGTGAATCTTCATATTGTTTTCCAGTAAATTTTGCAACAGAACTAGTTATTAATTGTTGTAAATTATGTATATATTCTAAATTAATCTCAGTAAATTTTTCTGGATGTTCAAAAAATTGTTCAAATAATTTAGTAGCTATTTCTTGAGATTTATTATTTTCATAAAAAATCGATGAAAAATTTGTAGATTGATTTTGAGTCAAGTGCATAATTATTTCTTGATAATATATACTTGCTTTTTTTATATTCTCTATAATTTTATCACTAGAAATACTAGACATTTTTATATTTTACCATTTTGCTAAATTATATTTTTTGTAACGATAAAAGTAGTAAATTAACAAAAAAAATAAAACAGAACAAATTGTTGTTACCAGATTATATTCGTTATTAACACTCTTTATATTAGACATTATGACGTAGCTACAGTAGTAACCGATAGAAGCGGATAGCATATATAATGTAATCCCCAATTGTAGATGAGAATCTTTAAATTTTCGTGCTAGAATTGACAGGTTTGACCAAAAATATAAATACAGGGTCATGCTTATAATAAACCAACAAAAAGCACTTAGAATAAGATTTCTATTCCAATAAGGTATCAAAAGAAAAGTAAATATTAATGTGATAATACATAATATATTTACTTTATGGTGGTTTTTTTGAAAAACGAATTTTGATGATATGATGGATGTAAAAAGAATAGAAATAAAAATATAGTATTTTATTTCTGATACTATTATGGTTAATAAAGTATCAGTGAATTCATATATTTCATAATCATAAAAAATTGCCATCATAATGTAAAAAACAGTAAAGGATGATAGCAATTCTAAATCTATATTTTTCAAAACAATTAAGTTATTTGTTATTTTTTGTTTTGATGAATGAAAATAGTGATTTGAAATAAAAGTGCCCAAAAAAATTACTATTAATATTAGGTTTATTATTATTAGCTTGCGTATTGAAAATATATTAACCACAATCACTGCAAAAGATTTATAAGACAATATGAAATGAGCTAAAAAATATGCAATAAACCAGTTTAAAGTAGAGAAGCAGAATAAATATTCTTGATTTAGGTTTTTATTGCTAAAAGTATAATATAATAAGCTAGTAATAATAATTAAATTAGACCCAGAATATATCATAGGGTAAATTTTTTGTATTATCCCTGAGAATTCAAAAAAACCTATGTTAAAGGTGCTAACAATATAGGTTAACAAAGTGAAAATTACGATTCTTTCAAAATTAGCATAACTATTGCAAATGAATAAAAATAGACTAGCAACAACATAACCCAGTATATTGTAATAATGCACTTTATACAAAATTAAAGTAGGTGCTTCATTTAAAACAAGAATTTGTTCTACAATTGTAGAATTCATTATTGCAACAAACAAGTATGAAGTTGTGCATATGAAATAGGGAATTAGCATTCTGTAATTAATCTTACTAATCATAATTTATTTGCTAAAATATTGAGGGTAGTATATAAATCCAGTATGTTGTGACCATTTTATAAAACAATAACTATTGACTGATAATAAAGGCGTTTATTCAACTGCTAAGAGATTAGACCAATCCTTGGGTAAATCAAAGTGTCAATTAATTATTAGAGTGCATATGATTAATAATTGATGTAAGTTTGCCATTAATATTAAGTTTCTATAAGCTTAAGTCACGCAGAAAAAATTGATAAATATAATAGTTTAATATGAAAAAGAAAATTTTAATAGATGCAAATTTCCCTACGGAAACTAGGGTTGTTTTGCTTGATAAAAACAGTCAAATAGAAGATGTTGAGTATAGCTCAATTCACAAAAAGCAAATTAAAGGTAATATATACTTGGCAAAAGTAACAAGAGTAGAGCCAGCTTTACAAGCTGCTTTTGTGGATTATGGGGATGAAAAAAGTGGATTTTTGCCTTTTTCTGAAATACATCCTGATTATTATAACATCCTTACAAAGGACAAAGAAAGCGAATCACTTAATCCTTCTTGGAGCGAGCTTTCGCCTCCAGAAATTACAGCTGATGATCTTGAAGAAAAAAAACTATCGAATCAAAGTGTTATTGCTGATATTGACGAAATTGATATTAATAAAATAGAGAAATTGGTTGATGGAAAAATTCAGCATGATTTTGATATAGAGGCAGAAGATAACGAAGTAGAAAGTTTTTCTAAAGAAGATGTTCATAGTGAAGCAAGAAAGGATTATAAAATCCAAGAAGTTATTAAAAAAGGTCAGATTTTTCTGGTTCAGGTAACGAAAGAAGAGCGGGGTAATAAAGGAGTTTCTCTAACTACTTATATTTCCTTGGCTGGAAAATATTGCGTTTTAATGCCTAATAAACCTTTGCAAAATGGTATTTCACGCAAGATTTCTAATCACGATGAGCGTAAAAGACTAAAAGATATCATAAATAGTTTGGTCTCTGGTCGTAATAATGAGAGTTCTAGTGTGATAGCTAGAACGGCTGGTGCTGGTCATACTTCTTTAGACATTAAAAAAGATTATGAATATTTAGTGAAATTATGGAATAGAGTTAGAGAAGCGACGCTGAAGGCAACTGCTCCTTCTTTTATTCATCAAGAAGATGGTCTTATATTAAAAACGATTAGAGATATGTTTGACCGCCATGTTAAAGAAGTTTTGGTACAAGGTTCCGAAGCTTTTAACGCTTGTGTCAAATTCATTAAAGAGATTATGCCTCATGCTTTAAGCTCTGTGAAAGAATATAAAAATAATACTCCAATTTTTACCAAATTTAATGTTGAAGATCAGTTAACAAGATTGTATCAACCGGTTGCTCATTTACCATCTGGTGGTTATATCGTAATTAATCCTACTGAAGCTTTAATATCAATAGATGTGAATTCTGGTAAGGCTACAAGCGAACGTAACATAGAAGGAATGGCTTTAAAAACTAATATTGAAGCTGCAAAAGAGGTGGCAAGGCAGGTAAAGCTTAGGGATTTGTCTGGTTTGTTAGTGATAGATTTTATAGATATGGCAGATACTAGAAATCGTAAAATAATTGAACGGACATTAAGAGATTTTTTAAGCAGAGATAAAGCAAGAATTCAAACATCTCACATAAGTTCGTTTGGTCTTCTTGAGATGTCAAGACAGAGGCTGCGTCCATCTTTTTTAGAGGTTAACTCTAGTATGTGTGTACATTGCAGTGGTAAAGGGGTGGTACGTGCTGACGAGTCTAATTCTATGTTGATACTTAGAACAGTGGAAAATGAGATCTATAATAATAGTTATGATATTGTGAATGTTTATGGTATTGCTCCTTCTATTTTGTGCTTACTCAATAATAAAAGAGAGGAAATTAATTTTATCGAAAAAAAATATTCTATAAAACTTAATTTTCATATCGATAGAGATGCAACTGCTGATAGTTATTCTATAGAAAAAATTCGTCTTTCGGAAAAAAATAAATCAGAAGTGGTTGCAAAACAACCGGTTATACATGTTTCAAAAGAGATGCAAGCTACAAATCATGTAAATAAAAAACAAAAATCTAATAATAGAAAAACGCAAAAAAATTATTTGCCAAAACAGAATCAGAATAGACAAAATGAAGAAGAGCTGAAAACAGAAAACGCACCTAAAGACCATATTATTGAGACTTTAGAAGACAAGAATTATTTACAAGATAATGTTTCTAGTGCTGAAGTAAAAACCGAATTATCATTAGACGGTCAAAATAAAAACAATAATAAATCAAGGAGAAGAATTAACAGAAAAAGAGTTAATCCTTCTAAAACTCAAAATCTGAATAATGAACCAATTGATGCTAACAAAAATTAAACAAAATTTGTTGTTAATATTTACCCTCATATTACAAGTATCTTGTGGTTTTAATCCAGCTTATAAAACTGATGGAAATCAAGAAAATAGTCTTTCTGCTATTGAAATAACCCCAATTGAAACAATTGAAGGAATTGATTTTTACAATCATATCAAAAATCTTTTCCCCTCAGAGGCTGTTAATACTCGTTATGTTTTAAATACCACTTTGTCTTTTTCAAGATCATACAATATTCTTCAATCAAATTCTGATATTTTTCGGGAAGTACAAAATATTAAGGTGACTTACCAGCTAATTGATAAACAATCTTTAAAAATAATTAATACAGGTAGCTTTGTTAAAATGGATTCTTATAGCGTGAATTCTTCATTGTATTCTAACGCTGTTTTAAGGCAAGATGCGATGTCAGTTTTAGCTGAAAATGCAGCTGAAGAAATAAGAAATAGATTGGTTATGTTTTTTATTAAAAGATAAATTTGTAAAATTTTTATTATTCATGTTTAGTTTTAATAGTTATAGCATGAAGTCTAGATTTCAAAACTTCTGATAAACTTAATTTAACTAATTTATGTTGCTGTATTAAAGAAATATTTTTGAACGAAGAATCTTGTATTTTTAGAGAATAGTGATTTTCGTCTCCAGCCAAATCTTCCAGTTCTATTTTTGCATATGGAAAACTTTGTTGTAATATAGAAATTAATTCTATTTTAGAAATGGACATAATAGGGTTATTGTTATTTACAAATTATACATAATGAAAGCTACAAATAAAATTTACAATTTGCAATCATTAAATTTTTTAAAAAATATAATAATTAAAAACAGCTTTGCTTTTTAATCAAGAGCTTAAGGGGTATTTTCTTATTTAAAAACAAGCTATTGATATTTAACTTATCTAAATGATTGTATTTAAATACAAACGAATTCTTGCGAAAATTCAAACTAATAATATAATGATCTTAAGAAGGTGATGTGTTCTGCTTCACCTTGTAATAATTAAATATTCTTTAGAGTGAACTTAAATGATTAATACCCCAGAGGAATTAAAGGATTTTATTATAAAAATACTAGAAGATAAAAATGCCCAAAATATCAGTGTTATTGAGCTTGCTCAAGAAGTTCCTTTGGCAACTTATATGATTTTTGCTAGCGGTAGATCAATAAAAAATATATCGGCAATAGCGGAAAATATCGTTTATGAGTTAAAGCACGTTGCTCAATGGCCATTATTAATTGAAGGTTGTAATAATTCAGATTGGGTTTTGCTTGATGCTGGTGAGGTTATAGTTCATATTTTTCATCCTGAAGCAAGAGAGAAATTTAAACTTGAAGAATTATGGGGAATGAGAAAATAATAACACTTACGATTTATGTTGTTAGATTTTTATTTATTTAACTTGTGTTAATGTATTTTTAATGGTTAATATATCACTGAATGTTGAAATTAAACTAAAAGTTAGAAGTTAATGCAAAGCCAGATTTTAGTTGTAGTGATAATGCTTATAGCAGCTGCAGTGTTTGTAGTTGCTATTTTTAAGAAATTGAAGCTTAGTCCAGTTCTTGGTTATTTAGTAGCTGGTGCCATGATAGGTGATCATGGCATGAAAATTGTTACGTATGATCAAACAACTTTGCTTGGTGAGTTCGGGGTTGTTTTTCTATTATTTGCTATTGGTCTTGAGCTTTCAATTGAAAGACTTAAGGCAATGAGAAAGTATGTTTTTGGTCTTGGTTCGTTGCAGGTGCTTATTACTGTTTTAATTATTGCAGGAGCAATAGTTTTGGTCACTGGTAATAATAATGCTGCTATAATTATTGCTGGTGGTCTTGCTTTATCCTCGACTGCAATAGTTATGCAAGTAATTAATGAAACAAAAAGCCAATCTATGCAGGTAGGTAGGGTTGCTCTTGCTATATTGTTGTTGCAAGATTTTGTTGTTGTTCCTTTGCTTGTAATAGTGCCTATTCTTGGTGGCAATGGTGAAAAATCTTTGGTGATTGTACTTGGCTATTCACTTTTAAAAGCGGTTGTTGCCCTTGGTGTAATTTTTGTTGCTGGTAGATTATTACTTAGACCGTTATTTTCTTTTATTTCTTCTGACACGGGTAACGAGAGTAGTGAATTGCCGATTGCGGTAACTTTGTTGGTGGTTCTTTCCGCTTCTTGGGGCACGGAGCATTTTGGTCTTTCCTTAGCTCTTGGTGCTTTTGTTTCTGGCGTTCTAGTTGCTGAGACTGATTTCAGGATAAAAGCAGAGGAGAGCATATATCCATTTAAAAGTTTATTACTAGGTCTTTTTTTCATGAGCGTCGGTATGAAAATTGATGTAATGGAAATATATTCGCAAATAACAATAATAATTGCTTCTTGCATGGCTTTAATTCTTTTAAAAGCTGTTATTATTTCTGGTCTATGCATATTATTTGGTTTTAACAAAGGTGTAGCTATACATGCTGGATTACTCCTTTCGCAGGGGGGGGAATTTTCATTTATTTTATTTAATCTAGGTAAAGAGTATGGAGTGCTTGAGGAAAATGTTGCTAATATTTTATTGCTTGTAGTAACTTGTTCAATGGCTCTGACCCCTTTACTTGCAATGATAGGACAAAAATTTGCAGAGAAAATAGAAAAAGGTCTTGGTAGAACGCCTGCTCAAATTATTGAATATGGAGCAAGAGATTTAGCTAATCATGTTATTATTGCTGGATTTGGTAAAGTAGGTAAAATGGTAGCAAAAGTATTAGAGGCTGAGGGAATAAATTATATAGCTCTTGATGTTAGTGGTGAAGTTGTTACAGAAGAAATAGCAAATGGATTACCAGTTTTTGTTGGAGATGCTTCTCAAATGGTTAATTTACAAGCTGTAGGGGCTGACAGAGCATTAACTGTTGTAGTAACGATGAATAACACTGTTACTATCAGAAAAACGGCAAAAGTAATTAGAGCTAATTTTGTTGATCTTGATGTTGTTGTAAGATTAAAAGATCTAAAGAATTGCACAGAGTTTTATGATATTGGAGTTACAACAATTATTCCTCAAGACTATGAAATAGGTTTGCAGCTTGGTGGCGCTGTTCTAAAATCGGTAGGTATAAGTGAGTATGAAATCAACCGGATAAAAGCTCAATTTAGAGCTGGAAATTATGTTGTGGTCAAACAAGATGACACTTTACTTGAATCTGAAGAAGATGAATAAAATATTTATAATGCTAGTATTTTGTTTTAATACTAGCTCAGTAACTTTTGCAGATATATCAAAAGAAAAATTACCAATTCCAAGGTTTGTAACCATCAAATTTGATGAAGTGAATGTTAGAACAGGTCCGGTGGTTGATTGTCCTGTTGAATGGGTTTTCATTCGCAAAGGTGAACCAGTGGAGATAATAGCTGAGTATGAACAGTGGCGTAAAATACGTGATTTTAATCAAGAAGGCGGGTGGGTTCATGCAAGTGCTTTATCGGCAAAAAGATCCGTTATTTTGATATCAAAAAATATTCTACCTCTAATTGCTTCTCCTGGAAATTATGATGATATAGTAGTCCAGTTAAAACCAAAGATACGTTGTAATTTGCTAAAATGTAAAAATGATTGGTGTCAAGTGCTATGTCAATCTTATAAAGGTTGGGTTGCAAAGAAATTTCTATGGGGTGTCTATCCAGAAGAATAGAAAAAGAAATAAAATTATTATTTTACTTGACATTATGTGCCATAAACTGTTATTTATTATCCATAAAATAGTCTAATTAATGAAGAACTAACGTGAAAACTTATTCAGCAAAGCCATCTGACATAGAAAAGAAATGGTGGGTAATCGATGCAAGAGATCTAGTACTGGGGCGTCTTGCAAGTCAAGCAGCTTTGTTGCTTCGTGGTAAACATAAGCCTACATTTACACCTCATATGGATTGTGGTGATAATGTAATTATTATTAATGCAAGACATGTGTATCTATCTGGAAATAAAGCTGATCCAAAAGATGGTAAAATGTACTATCGTCATACTGGATTTCCTGGTGGGATTAAGGAAACTACTGCGGGCAAAATCCTTTTAGGAAAATATCCTGAACGTGTTTTAAAAATGTCTATTAAAAGAATGATAAGCAGGAATATTTTAGGTACAAAGCAATTTAGTAATTTGTATGTTTATGCTGAAGATGCTCACCCACATTCGGGTCAGCAACCTGAGGTTTTGGATATTGCAAGCAAGAATTCAAAAAACAAGAATAAGAAGAAGTAATAATCATGGAAGTACCAATACTTAAAGAATTAGAAATAAACACGAAAGTTGCTGAAGCTAATATTGCAGCTAAACCTATATTTCACAAAGCAAAAAAATTACTTCCTGGTGGTGGTGCCTACGGTACTGGAAGAAGAAAAAATTCTATAGCTAGAGTTTGGGTTAAGCCAGGTCAAGGTGTTGTGACTGTAAATAAAAGAGATGTTTCTGATTATTTTTCTCGTGAATCTTATAGAAAATTGATATTGCAACCTTTTGTTGATACTAATACTTCTGGACAATATGATGTTATTTGTACTACAAAAGGTGGTGGAACAACAGGGCAGGCTGGCGCTATTATTCATGGTATAGCTAGGGCTTTGGATTGTATCTCTGAAGATTTTCATGCAGTTTTACGTAAAAATGGTTTCTTAACAAGAGACTCAAGAGTAGTTGAGCGTAAAAAATACGGCAAACGTAAAGCTCGTAAGAGTACTCAATTCTCTAAACGTTAAAGAATTATTTGAATTACTCTTATATTACACAAGAGTTCTATGCTTAGTTAAATGAGTTTTAGATTTATGTTTTGTGTTTGATAATTTACAAATTCTATATTCTATTGGTTTATTTTAGAACTAAATTTATATGGTTTATAGAATTTGTTTAACATCGATTTATGGGTTTTATGCTAGAAGTTTCCATATTTGTAAATAATGATTAATCAATAAAAAGATAGTTTCATAGCTAATTATTATATGTAACTATTGTTTGCAGTAATGGCGGGGTAGCTCAGGTGGTTAGAGCAGCGGAATCATAATCCGCGTGTCGGGGGTTCAAGTCCCTCCCTCGCTACCAAAATACTATATAATCTGCATTTGACAATTTGTATTGATACTTAAAGCTATTAATACAAAAATCTTCTAAATCAAATAGCTATATGCCTGTTACCTACGAAGTATCATCATAAAACGATATTTCAGAAAATATTGGAAGTAGGTTTTACCCCTTTGCTTAGCGAATGACAATCCAATTTCTATTAAACTTAGTTGAGGAGAATCTACATCAGTAAGACATAATCCTAAAAATTTTAATAACAGGATGTTTTATTGTATTGCTTAAGGATTGTTAACAATACTGATAAGTATGGATAATTCGGTAGTTTTTTGTACATTCAGTGTCTAGTTCAAAAATATCTATACAATTATAGCTAACCTGATTAGGTTCTATACACACTCTCTCTGCCATTGACATTTTCATTAATTTCTGCTATGTTAACTTAATAAGTTACTACCGTCTTTTACAAATTCCAGTATTTCCTTCTCTTGTTTTAAACAACTGTACGGAACCTA
>CAMCXV010000038.1 GCA_945883665.1 Rickettsia typhi
TTCTATATCTTTGTTATTTTCGTCAAAATCAGTAATTATTTTTTTAGCTAATTCTATAGATCTTTGTTTATTACCCATCAAAAGCTCAGAGATTATACGTAATAAGTGATCATTCATTCTTTTTAGTTTCTTTTTATGCCAGTTGCGACTTATGATAAAGGGTAAATCAAATATCAAAAACACCGTTTTTAACACTATCATTAATACTAACTGAACCATGAGAAACAATGCTAAAAAAGTAAAAACAGTAGTTTGGATTTGATAATCTAAAAAAGAAATATTGATTTCAGAATCAAACCCATTAATGGTATTAAATCCTAGATATAATAGAAAAAAAATTGTGCATAAAATTAGAAATCTAATCATATTTTTACTCAAATAAGTTATATTATGAGGGAGAAAGAAATAATTAGAAATAATAAATATCTAATTAGAAAATTTTCAACATCCAAGTTGGCGGCACAAAAATATAGACAGCGATTATTTTATAACACAAACTGCTAACTAACACAATTGATTTTCGATTGCAGCATTTCTTAATAAATTAAAGACAGGGATTCTGCAAATCAATAGTAATCTTATTAGCAACTCCATTAATTTCTCTTGAGGTCATTAGTTGCTCTGGATGATTTTTCTTGAAATCACCAATCTTCTTATCAATATTATCCATTAATTGTTCAGCCAGTGCTGTCTTAGTAAATTCAAGTTTTTTAGATTCTCTATTTTCTGGGGCTCTACATAATCGCTAGAAGATAATACATATCTAACTTCTCCTGTAACTTCTTGTTTATATAATTCATTACCATAATTTTATCCAATATACTATTTGCAAAATCATGATAATTTTTTACAATTAATTTAGGATCTTTAGATGGTAATCTTGACTTTATTTTTTTCAATAATTTGATAACTCTAAGACCTATTTTACCTTCAGCGGCAACATCAAATTCAACGCTTGAAGTAAACTCCTTACTTCCAATCTTACCTATTTTTGCAGTAATATTGACTGCTACATAATCTTCAGAAATAAATTAGGTATGGGAATTTTTTGTAATAATCTTTGATGTACTTGGATCATTACCAAGAATTATTTTATCTACACCACATATAAATTTTTGTCCGCCAACATATGATAAGTTACCATCCGCATCTATAATAATTTTGGACATATTTACAGGTCTATTAAAATTATCTAAATTAGAACTCTGCGGGTTATCTTCATTCTTGGAAATCCAAGCATGATTAGGGGCAAATTTTATAATATCATTTATTCGAGATAAATTATCGCTGTAAGAAAATGTTTCCGAAGCTGCAATATCCCCAACTCCGATATAACCACCAGACATACACCCTTGGTTAGTAGTTTTTAAAATATAGTCTGCTTGATTTTCTGACAATTTATATTTACTAGTTAACACTGCAAAGAAATCTTCATATTTTAATTTTTCATCACTTGCTTTACTCTTTTTACACTCAGCAATTAAATCTGAAGATCCCTCGGTAGTCTCTATAAAAAAATTAAAACCACGATTTATATCATTATTAAAGTTTTTTGATTAAGATATCTTTTGATTTCTTATTATCATTTAGGGTCATTTTGAGAAATAATTTTCAACTAATTTGTTTTATTTATGGCAAAAAATTACCACTCACTTAATTTATAGTTACTCAAAAAATTCAGCTTGCAAAACAGGAGAAAAGACATATTCAACAAATGGCTTGATTTTGTCTTCAATTTGTGATTTTAAAACATCCATTTTTTTACAATCGGATGTTTTTTTACTAATTTTTAAAAATTTATCAAAAATATTTGTGGCAAATAATGATATTTCTTCATAAGATCTGTTGTTTTTAATTAGCATTTCATTGTATGACCTAGACATTTCAATCATTTCTGTGAATTCTTGTGGAAGTTGAATTTTGGTAATAATATCTAAATTTTTAGAATATGGTTGATTTTTAGACAATCTGTATAAAAATTCATGAATATTTGCAAGATAAACTCGATAATCATTTAGATTATTTATCATATCTATATCAGAGAATATTTGCCTATTATTCTCGATTGTTTCTTTTATTTCGCACTCATAAGGGTCTAATTTAACTTGATCATTTAACATATCTAAATCTTCTTCATCAGGAGCAAATCTTATTAAAGTTTCTTCTTTTTGATAAGTTAAGCTATTATCATCTTGATTTTTAATGTTAGTAGTTTTGCCAGTGTTTTGGGATATCGAATCTTGTTCTATTGAATTATTTTCCACCTTTTTAATATCAATATTAGTTGAAGAAAATACATCTATACGGTTAATTGCACCAAGCCAAGATTCTTTATAAAGAAAAATCAGATATATTATTGCAGCAAAGATCAAACTAAAAGCTAAGAGAAATATTTTAACTCTATTTTTCTTTTTATTAGTATTATCTTTTTTTTCTGTATTTTCAGCTTTATTATCTGGCGCTTTAATCTTTTTTGAATCTGTCATATTCCTCTAATTTTTTTAGGATCTGGTTTGCATAAACACAAGTTACAATTTCTTTAAAATATCCCCTTACTACTTTTTCCACTTTAAAGCTTATAGCAATAATTACGGCATTTTCTATATATTTCAATAAATCATTTTTTATCATTAGATTTATTAGGGTTTTCGCACAATTTTCTGAATATAATAATATATAGTCTAATCCCTTTTTTAATATCTTAATTTCAGAATTTGATAGGTAATCTTTATATAGAATTTTATAAATAATTATTTTTTTAATATTTGTTGGCATTTCCACGCTAATAATATTACCTGAAAGATAGATCATGTTATCATAAATATTAGTAGGTAAATGATCTTTTAATTCTGTTGCAGAATAAGCTACATATTGAATATTATAATTTTTTTGTTTTAAGATCTCTGAGCTTGCAGAACCAACTACCCAAGCATTTTTTGTTCCATCGTCTATGGGTAGTAAATTAGCAGCTCTTTTACTGGTAATTATTATATCGCTAAAATTTTCAAGAATTCTAATATTAAATGGTATATTGACATGCTCAATTAAATTAATCTCAATAGATTGATAATTTTTGGAGATAAGAATCTCTCTTAAATATTTATTATCTTCTTTAGCTCTGGTAATTAATACTTTTTTTGCCATATGATATAATATTTATCTGCCTATTTTTAACTCCCCCTATCAATCCACCTAACCCATGCTTGCCAATCTCTCAAACCCAAATCTTTCTCAAAAGAAAGTAAATCATGATTGGCTTGCTTGCAAATTTTTTTATCTATAGTCAATAATTCTGCTCCAGAAGAGAAAGCAGCTATTTGCGTTTTACAAGCTAACTCAAGATGATAACAATAAAATAGAGCCTCATGTATAGTTTCCCCGCAAGTAATCATGCCGTGATGTCTAAGAAACATAATTTTTTTATCAGCTAAATCACGTACTAAATCAACTCCATGAAAATTATTATCTAAAGCAAGAGAATTATACTCATGGTAATTAACCTGATCATAAAAATGTAATGCCCATTGACTTAGCGGAACTAAACCACATCTCATACATGATACTGCTACAGATGCTACTGTATGTAAATGAAAAATTGCTTTAAGATCTGGTTTTGATTTATAAATGCTACCATGTATAATATAACCAGTTTTATTATACTGAAATTCTTCGCCTTCAAGAACATCTCCGTTAAAACTAACTTTTAATAAATTATCTTCTGTAACCTCTTCAAACCTAAGACCAAAAGGATTTATATAATAATACTCGGCACCTTCTGGTCTAGCTGAAAGATGAGTGTAAGTATGATCAGCCATGCCTAATTTTGCCAAAATTTGATATGCATAGCTTAAGTTCTTTTTTATTGACATAATATACAAAATCTTGTGATTAAAAATATATAAACTAACCCATTCTGGCATTCAGAAAAGTTAAATTTCTGTAACTAATACTTTCTGCAATATGAATTTTTTTAACATGCACAGCCCCCTCTAAATCAGCAATAGTTCTTGCAACTCTTAAAACCCTATTATAGCTCCTCATCGAGAATTTAAATTTTTCTGCTGCTGCATTCAAAACATCACGACCATCATCTAGCGGTAAAGCGTATTCAATAAGTAATTGACCATCCAAATTATTATTCACAGAAATATCATATCCTTCATAACGTTCTATTTGTATTTTTCTAGCAGCTATTACTCTATTTGCAACAATATCAGAACTTTCTGAATCATTTGTTTTGGCAGAACCGAAATTGTAATCTTCTTCATTAGCTACCTCAACATGTAAATCAAATCGATCAAGAATTGGCCCTGAAATTTTTCCCTGATAAGTAGATTTACAAGCTGGAGCCTTGTTACATTCCTTACTTACATCCCCTAAATAACCACATTTACAAGGGTTCATGGCTGCAATTAGTTGAAAATTTGCTGGATATTTCACTTGCATTCCAGATCATGAAACTAAAATCTCTCCCTTTTCAATTGGTTGTCTTAAAGACTCTATTACTCCACTAGCAAATTCTGGCAATTCATCTAAAAACAACACACCATTATGAGCTAGTGAAATTTCTCCAGGTTTAACTTTTCTTCCGACCCCTCCCCCTACCATTGCTGCTATTGAACAACTATGGTGCGGAGCTCTAAAAGGTCTCTCGTTAGTTAAACATCCTTGTGTTATTTTGCCGGCAATGCTTGCAACCATACTAATTTCTAAAATTTCACTTGAAGTAAGTTTTGGAAGTATACTTGGTAATCTTGAAGCAAGCATTGACTTTCCAGTACCAGGTGGACCATACATTAACATGTTATGCCCACCAGCTGCGGCTATTTCAAGAGCTCTTTTAGCAATTTTTTGCCCTTTAACATCTTTTAAATCTGGATAATTATGTAATTTAGGACTAGCCATAGGCTCTGGTTTAGCTATAACTTGAGAGCCAGTAAAATGACTAATTAAGCTAAGCAAATTATCTGCTGCTATGATTTTTTCATTTCCTGACCAAGCAGATTCGGATCCATTATGTTTTGAACAAATAATCCCTTTATTTCTGGCACTTGCTCCAATTGCAGCTGGCAAAGCACCATTTACTGGTAAAATTGAGCCATCTAAAGATAATTCACCAAAAACTAAATAATCCATAATATCTTCGCTTGGCAACACTCTCATTGCAGATAATATTACTAAAGCAATTGCTAAATCAAAATGGCTACCTTCCTTTACAAGATCTGCAGGAGCTAAATTAACTACAATTCTTTTTGCTGGTAAAGCAAGACCAATTGAGGATAAAGCAGCCCTAACCCTTTCTTTTGATTCTGCAATAGTTTTATCGGCTAAACCTACAATTATAAAATTAGGCACCCCGGGAGTTATTTGTACCTGAACATCAACATCTATTATATCCACCCCTGTAAAGGTAAAGCTACAAATTTTAGTAATCATAGAAATAATTTTAATAAAAATCTAAGGTTGTATTTTTTAAATTGCATTTCAACAAATTAACTCGGCGTTAAATTATGAAAACTAGTTTGCAAAGTCAAGGACAACTTATAGTACAAAGAAAAAATCCTTATCTATCAAGACCTCCTATTTTAAAAGTAAGTCTATGATGAATAGATTTACCAAATATTTTTATTGCATTAATATGTTCCTTAGTGCCGTAACCAGAGTTTTTTAACCAGTTATAAGCTGGGAATTCATTATGTAACAAATCCATCATTCTATCTCTTGTAACTTTGGCAATGATTGAAGCTGCGGCAATAGAGATAGATTTATCATCTCCTTTTACATAACTAATAAATCTATCATCATTGAATTTCATATTACCATCAACAATCACCACAGATGGTTCTTTTTTCAAGCCATTAACCGCCATAATACAAGCTTTTTTTGTTGCTTCTAATATATTTATTTCATCAATTTTTTTTGAGTCAACAACGCCAATTGACCATAAATAATTTTCTGTAATTTTTTGATATAATTCTTCTCTTTTTCTTCTGGTGATTTTTTTAGAATCTTTGATTCCATCAATTAAATTAGCTTGATCAACAATAACAGCAGCAGCAACCACAGGACCAGCCAGAGGTCCCCTTCCAGCTTCATCTACACCAGCTATTAAACCTTGATAATTCGACTCAATGGTAAGATCCATTATATTTATTCTCTCATTAAGTTTACGCAAGAAACCATACTAATTACCGCTACTTCACTTCGAAGCACTCTATTACCAAGACTTACAGAAATAATTTTAGGATTCAATAAAAGCTTTTCCTGTTCGCTAGAAGAAAAACCACCTTCAGGACCAACAAGAATAGCTATATTATTTTTAAATTCTTTAATAGTATTAATTTTTCCTTCATTTTCTTCTTCATTTGCAAAGATAATTTGATCTATATTACTTTTATCACAAAATTCTTTCAATGTTATTGATTTACCTAGCAATGGTGGCAAAAAACCCTCGCTCTGCTCTAATGCCTCGATAATGCATTTCATAATTCTTGCATGATTTATATTGCTAAATTGAGTCCTATCTGAAATTATTGGGATAATCTCCGAAACCCCAAGCTGAACGGCAGCTTTTATTGCTTCGATAAATCTATCAGCTTTAATAATACATATCGCTAATACCAAAGGTCTTAAATATTCTATATCTCGTAACTTATCGCCTGTAACTATTTGTAAATCTCTTTTATTGACTGCTGTTATTTTAGCTTCAAACTCTCCGTTATATTGGTTAAAAATTCTAAATTTATCTAAAATCTTCATTCGCAAAACGGACTTGCAATAATGAAAAATATCTCCAGTCAATGTTAGGGTTTGATTTTTACTAAGTTCGCAAGTAGTATAAATTCTGCTTAAATTAGAAAATTTCATATTAAAAAAAATGTTAAAAGACTCATCTAAGAAACCATTACCAGATAATACACTATCTAACAAAAATACATCAAGTAAAAAGACAAAAGATGAATTTGGAGGACCTAAGGGTCTAGAGCCTACAAGATATGGCGATTGGGAAGTTAACGGCAGAGTTTCGGATTTTTAAATAATATGCAATCTTTAAACTCTCCTCAAAAAGAAGCCGTAGAAACTACAGAAGGTCCACTTCTTGTGCTCGCAGGAGCTGGCACTGGCAAGACTAAAGTTCTAACAAGCAGGATAGCATATATAATTGCTAATAATTTCGCTTATCCAAGCCAAATTCTGGCTGTTACTTTTACTAATAAAGCATCCAAAGAAATGCAGTTGAGGATCAATGATATTATTGCCTCTGATGGTTTAAATATCGGTACATTTCATTCAATATCTACAAGAATATTAAGATCGCATATACATTTGCTTGATAATGGCATGAATAAAAATTTTAACATTATTAATCAAGACGATCAAATAAAATTGATTAAAAACATTGCCTTACAAAATAATATTGATATTAAAAAATATGCACCAAAATTATTCCATGTCATTATTTCTAAATGGAAAGATAAAGGTATTACACCTGAAAAATTAAATAATTCTGATACTATAAATTATGAATCTCAAATTGCCCATATTATTTATAAACAATACCAACAAGATTTACAAAACTCAAATGTAGCTGATTTTGGAGATTTATTGCTATATTGCAATCAATTACTCATAAACAACCCTGAAATACTTGAATATTATCAAAATAAATTCAAATATATTTTGATTGATGAGTATCAAGATACCAACGCTGTGCAATATATTTGGGCTAGAATGCTAGCTAGTAGTCATAAAAATATTTGCTGCGTTGGCGATGATGATCAATCTATATATAGTTGGCGAGGCGCAGAAGTAAAAAATATTTTACGTTTTGAAAAAGATTTTCCCAATGCAAAAATTATTAAGTTAGAGCAGAATTATCGCTCTAGCTCTTATATTTTAAAAGCAGCTTCCAGTGTTATTAAACATAATAGAAACAGACATGAAAAAAATCTTTGGACTGAGAGGGAAACAGAAGAGAAAATAAAAATTATCACCTGCTGGAACGAAAAAGAAGAAGCAAGATTTGTCGCAAACCAAGTTGGAAAATATATTAATTCTAAAATTTATAATGCTAATCAAATTGCAATTCTTGTTAGAGCGGGATTCCAAACTAGATCTTTTGAAGAAGTTTTTATTAGTAATGCTATGCCTTATCAAATAATTGGGGGGTTAAGATTTTATGAAAGAATGGAAATAAGGGATCTTTTAGCTTATATAAGGCTTGTAATCAATAAAAATGATAATTTAGCATTTGAAAGAATAATCAATGTTCCTAAACGATCCATTGGCAATGCCACATTAAAAAAAATCAAAGACAAAGCAAATGAAAATTCTACATCAGCATTTGTTGCTTTAGAAGAAATGATTAAAGATGAAGATGTTAAAGGAAAAACTAAAGAAAAACTTCAGCAATTTATTAATCTAATTAATGAGGCTTTTAAAAAATATGAAAATGACTCTGCTTTTGAAGTAACAAAATTTATTCTTGATGAATCTGGTTACTTACTAGCCTTAAAAGAAGAAAAAACAGAAGAATCACGAGGACGAATTGAAAATATCAACGAAATGCTAAAAGCAATAGATGAAGCTGGTAATATCAATGAATTTATTGAGCATGCAAGTTTGGTAATGGATAATGAAGTACTTGAATCTGACTTTGGTGGCACAGTAAAAATCATGACTTTGCACGCATCAAAGGGTCTTGAATTTGATTTAGTTTTTTTGCCAGGTTGGGAAGAAGGTATATTCCCTCATCAAAAAGCTTTAGCAGAACAAGGGGATAAAGGGCTAGAAGAAGAAAGACGGATTGCTTATGTTGGTATTACCAGAGCTAAGAAAGAACTATTTATTACTTATGCTGAAAGTAGAAGAGTTTTTGCTGAGATATTAAATTCTCTACCATCTCGCTTTCTCGCAGAGATTCCACCTGAAATATGCACAAAAATTTCCAGTTCCAATCAATTAAATTATTTAGGTTCAAAACATAGTTTTTATTTTCAAAATAACAGCCCTAATAATAACAAAAATCAAAACATCTCAAATCATAACACTAATTCTGGAATAATAACTAATGAAAAAAGACCTGGCTCTAGAGTTAGTCATGAAAAATTTGGTAATGGTATAATAATTAAAAAAGATGGCGACAGCTTAGATATAGTATTTGAAAAAACAGGGTTAAAAACTATAAAAGAAAGCTATGTTCAGAATATTAAAAATTGATCCATAAAACCTAAATTTTTTTCAATTACCCTCTTGAAATATCTTTTTTCCTATATAAATTTATATCACAAAAAATTTATAATATATTTGACATTTATTTTAACAATAAAATGCGGGGAGTAATATGGATGTAAACAATGTAAAAACAACAAATTATAAAGCTATTTTTATTCTGCTTGGGTTAATTATCTGCCTGTTTTGCTCAGTATCTACTTATTTTTTAGTAAAAACACATAATCAAAATAAAATTATTTCTCAAGAATTATTAGAATATAGCAATAAACTTAACTTAACTAAGAATCAACTACTAGCTTTGGATGATAATTTAGAAGTTAGAATGCATAAATTATTTAATGAATTAGATTTCTTTCCTAAAAGATTGTTATTCAATCCTTTTTATAAAGATTTTTTCACTCATCAGAATCATTCTACAATTAAAGTGCTAGATAAAGAATATTTAATAACATTAGATTTACCAGGCTTTACTAAAGAACAAGTGAAAATAGAACTTAATGAAAATATATTAACTATAAAAGCAGAAAATTTTGAAAAATCCAATGAAGATGATGGTAAGAATCATATAAACAAGCAATTGGAACAAGTTATTAGACTAAATAACGATATCGAACCTGATGCTATTAAATCTTCACTAGAAAATGGAATTTTAACAATTACTATTCCCCGTATTCAACATAAACCTGAAACAAAATTTATCAATATTGAATAAGTAAAAGCCCAGAATTATGGGCTTTTTATTTAATTTATTTTTTATTATAATTCACTCTGTTGTTGATTCATCATACGTACCACTACCACTAAGAGAAAAACTTTCACCCGAATCTAAATCTAAATTAATTCCCAATCGATCTATTTTACACAATATCAAATCAACTTGACGATCTGTGTAGTCATCGGTATTTATAAAGATTTTTAAGGTTTCTTTATAATGGTTTTTTGTTGCTTGAGAACAATTAGATTCGAAAACATCACATATTGTAGATATCAATTTAATACTAAGAGTTGGCATATGAATAGGATAAAGCAACAATTTTTCTGTAAATTCACATTTCACCTTTTTTATATTACGCGCTCATATCTAAATAAGCAGCACCAGTAATCCAATCATCGCTAATTTCTAGCAGGATAGCAGTAATGAGCCTAAGGCATGATTGACTATTAGGA
>CAMCXV010000039.1 GCA_945883665.1 Rickettsia typhi
ACATAAGGTTTAGAGCGATGAATTTTATAATAATTAAGAAATTCAAATTCTTTGAACTTTTCCGATACCTTTACTGATCTACTCATAAATTATATCATACTATCAGATCGCCCCTACAATACTACTTATTTAAGGTGATTGGTATAATAGAATTTAAAACCGATTGTGTAAGCGCTTTTTTTTCTTCAAACAATAATTGTGCTATTTCAAAAAAATGATCTGGATTTTCATCATTAGGTTGATCAGTATAAGGATTAACAAGTTTTTCAATAACTTTTGCATATGCAAATAGTTTTTCATTAATTAGGTTGATCATTAGCTATGTCTCTATTTATTTCTTCCGTCACTGATTTTAAATTAGTGACACCCCATATTTCTTCAAGATTCGGCGTTATTGATTTAGTTTTCATAAATTGATTATAATTAACTAATGATACTATATAACAACAAATAGCTTAAATAAATCTATGGTTGCTACAGAGCATCTGCCACAATCTTTAGCGCGGCATTTTCAACCCTATTTATTATAATAAATCTTTTTGGTATTAATTTGTTGTGTTAAATGGGAATATTTGGTATAGTGGCGACTCAATTAACTCAATCTTGGAATAACAATGGCAAAAGAAGAGCTTCTCCAATTTGATGGTGAAGTATTAGAGCTTCTACCAAACGCTCATTTTAGAGTGGTTCTTGAAAATGGACATCAAATTATAGCTCATACCTCTGGTAAAATGCGTAAAAACCGTATTCGTATTTTGGCTGGCGATAAAGTTAAAGTAGAGATGACACCTTATGATTTGACAAAAGGTAGAGTTATACATCGTAGCTCATAAACCGGTCAAATTTGCGATATACCTATAAAACTAATTCATCATTTTCTGCTATTGCTAAGATTACTTCTTAGTTAATTCATGTATTGATATTTCCACTAAAAATGATTCCGTAATGTATTTTCATAATTTAACTATTTAGTTATTAATTAAATATTTTTAACTACTTGACATAAGTGCTTGTTATTCAATATAAGTAATGAAAACTAAAAGTATAGATAAGCAATGAAAGTACAACCAGTTATATTAGCAGGTGGCAGCGGTTTTCGTTTATGGCCTTTGTCGCAAGAAGGAAAGCCAAAGCAGTTTTTAAAATATTTTGATAATTTAAGTTCATTTCAAAATTCAATAATTCGTAATAGTTATTTAGGCATACCTTTAATAGTAGCAAATATAATTCATCAAGATATCATTACTACACAGCTAAAAGAAATAAACGCTCAAGCTAAAATAATATTTGAATATGATCAAAAAAATACAGCAACATCTGCAATAGCTGCATCATACTATGCAAAACACCAAGGATTTGATACTATAATTCTTATTCCATCGGATCATCATGTAGATGATCCAATAAATTATAGACATGTACTAAATAAGGCAATATCAGCTATTAAAAAATATAAATTTGTTACAATAGGAGTCGCGCCAACATATCCTAATAAAAATTTTGGGTATATTAAAACTGGTAAAAAAATCGATCAAGATCTTTATTTAGCAACTAAATTCATTGAAAAACCAGATAAAGAATTAGCCAAAAAATTGATTGATTCATCAGAATATTTATGGAATTCCGGTATTTATTTTTTTGAAATAGATTATATTTTAGAACTTGCGAATAAATTTATTCCATTAATAAATAAAAAATTATTAAATTCTTATAATGATGAGTTGATTTTTAATGATGTAATTAAATTAAATGAAGAGACGTATAAGGACCTTCCATCAGTATCTTTTGACAAAGCTATTTCCGAAAATTTGGAACAAATAGCATTGGTTAAAGCAACTTTCAAATGGAATGATCTTGGTACTTGGGAATCAATTTGGAATCTTGACAAAGATCATGAAAATCAAAATAATATACAAGGTAAGGGTGAAGTAATTGTCCATAATGTAGAAGATTCTTATATTAATTCTGATGCAAAAAAAACTGTAGCTATTGATCTAAAAAATATAGTGATTGTTTTTAAAAATGGTGAACTTCTTGTAGCTGATAAGAAATCAACAGAAATAGTAAAACAATTAATTACAGATCTTGACTGAGTAATATTTCAATAATTATTGTCTAATTGGAAAGGTTTAAAAAACAAATTTAGACTAAGTATTTTTGTTGAAATGATCAAAAATACTCTGGTAATAGCTGTTGAAAACGGCTAGAATACAGCTAATAATAAAGAGCATAATACAAATATAATGACTAGAATTTCTCCAAAAGTTGACATTGCCTTCAAGAAGATCTTCGGAGTGGAAGATAATAAAGATTTACTTATATCTTTAATAAACTCGATTGTTGGCGAGGAAGATCAGGTTAAAGATGTCACGTTGCTTAATCCATATAATCCAAAAAGTTTTAAAAAAGATAAATTATCGATATTGGATGTTAAGGCCGAAGGGTTGGACGGCAAAAGATTTAATATTGAAATACAAATTAGCGACGAAGCAGATTACGACAAAAGGGCTTTATATTACTGGGCGAAACTCTATACCGAGCAGCTACAAGTAGCGCAGGACTATTCTACCCTATCGAAGGCAATAGGAATTCATATACTTAATTTTACTTCTATCCCAGAGACAAAAAATTATCATAATATCTTTCATATCAAAGAAAAAAACACAGGTTTATTATATTTTAAAGATCTGGAATTACATACTATTGAGCTAAATAAATTCACTCAAGATTCGAATGAAAAACTAACGGATATAATAGCTAAAATCAAAAATTCTCTTGATATGTGGATTACATTTTTAACAAGAAATGATCTGTTAAATATTGATAACCTACCGAAAGAATTAAATGATAAAAGCATCAAGAAAGCTCTTGAAGTATTGCAAGTGATGAATTTTAATCCAGAAGAACGAGAATTTTACGAAGATCACCTA
Organism: Rickettsia typhi; assembly: GCA_945883665.1. Lineage (GTDB taxonomy): Bacteria > Pseudomonadota > Alphaproteobacteria > Rickettsiales > Rickettsiaceae > Megaera > Megaera typhi_B. The sequence goes on from CAMCXV010000039.1 coordinate 2,931, forward strand.
AAATGGCTTAGAATAGAAACGAATACACTCAAAAAAACGAGAGAAGAAGGGAGAGAAGAAGGTAGAAAAGAAGGAAGAGAAGAAGGCAGAGAAGAAGGTATTGTTATCGGAGAAACTAGAGGCATTGAAAAGGGCATTGAGAAAGTAGCAATGTCTATGTTAAAACTAGATTTACCACTTGATTCAATTACCAAAGCTACTGGCTTATCTAAACAGCAAATAGATAAGCTAAAATTAATATGATTTATTATTACTAAATTGTTATCATTTTGAAGCTGATTTTAAAGATTAATAGATGGGTTTATTCTGATCTATCAGATCTTATTGACTTTTATATGAAGAAGTAATAGAACTATTAGGTATTTACAGCTATGTAAGTAAATACTGTTGCAAACAGTTTTATTCACTCACAAATGAATCATAAAAAAAAACAGTTTTTATCGAGTCTAAAAGAGGTTATTTGGCCAATTGAGCGATCAGAGTTAAAACTGTTCGTGCCAATGTCTTTAATGATGCTTTGTATATTATTTAATTTCGGCGCCTTGCGTTCGATTAAAGATGGTCTAGTAGTTCCTAATATCGGAGCAGAGGTAATTAGTTTTTTAAAATTATGGTTGGTTCTTCCATCTACGATAATTTTTACTTTGATCTATGTAAAACTGAGTAATATGTTTGATTATGAGCATTTGTTTTATATCATAGTATCTTTTTTCTTAGGATTTTTTCTTGTTTTTACTTATATTTTATATCCTGATCAAGATTTTTATCACCCAGATACTGAATATATAAAAAGATTGGTAGAACTTTATCCGCATTTCAAGTGGTTTATCTTGATGATGAGTAAGTGGAGTTATGCTCTGATGTATGTTTTTTGCGAATTATGGAGTGCTGTTGTAATCAATCTGCTTTTTTGGCAATACGCTAATAATATATTTGATACTAAATCAGCAAAAAGATTTTATCCTATTTTAGGTATGGTAGGTAATATAGGACTCATTATGGCTGGTACTGTATTAGTAACTTTTTCGGATGTACCGATAGATTTAGATGGTGAAATTTTAGATAAATACGCAAGTCAGAATACTGATATGGTGCTACAGCCAATTATGGTCACTATAATTATTTCTGGCTTTTTGGCAATGATGCTTTATCGATATATTAATAAATATTTGATAAAAACTAAACAAGTTCAAAGTTTTTTGTCCAATAATAGCAATGATACGAGGACTAAATTATCTATCTCAGACAGTATAAAGCTAATTTTAAAATCAAAATATATTGGTCACATTGTTATTTTACTTTTATGCTATGGTCTTGCAATTAATATTCTTGAAGGTCCTTGGAAGGCAAGAGTAAGTGAGCTTTATCCCAACACTGTTGACTATATTAATTTTATGGGCAAGTTTAATATTTGGATGGGAGTATCTTGCGTTGTATTTGCATTAATTGGTAGTAATATATTAAGAAAGTTTAATTGGGTTGTTGCAGCTTTAATTACTCCCTTTATTCTTAGTTGTACTGGAATTATATTTTTTATTTTTGTTATTTATTCTAATGATATAGGATATTTAGGTGCTTTTAGCCCAATATATTTGGCAGTGGTGATAGGTGCTGTACAGAATATTTTAAGTAAATCAACAAAATATTCTTTATTTGATTCGACTAAAGAAATGGCATATATTCCTCTTTCTCTTGAGCTTCGCACGAAGGGAAAAGCGGCGGTTGAGGTTGTAGGTTTGAAATTTGGCAAATCACTTGGTGCTTTTTCACAGTCATTTATGTTTATTTTAATGCCTAGTGCTAGTTTTGATTCAGTCACCATATATTTAATGCTAATTTTTATATTAATCATAATTTTATGGGTATGGGATATTAGAAAATTAGATCAAGAATATAATAAAATCAAAGGTGATAAAGAATGAAGATAGCCAAATATTTTCTTATTCTATTACTGAGTTTGTGTCTTATTTATTGTGTTGCTTGGTATTATATAGTCAATAAAATGGCAAATGAGGTAAATTCCCAATATGCAGGCAAAAAAAATTATATAAAAGCTTTGGTAAATAGCGAAGAATATTTTACTAGTTTTGATAAAGTTACTTTGTCTGGATTTCCATTTGATATAGCTTTTATGGTGCATGGATGGAAAGAAGAAAGTAGGAGTTCTGTAATTTGTTATAATTCTCCTATAATAATGGGTTATAGTCTGTTTTCTCAATCAGCCTATATTTCATATAATGGTGATATTGACTCTTCTTATAAACCTGTGAATGCTGGATTTGGAGCTATATTAAAAATAAAAGATTATCTAATTAAAATAAACATTCCTTTAAATAGGTCGTTATTTTTTAATCTTGCTAAGATGAAAAATGCAGTAGAAATAGTAAATTACATAAAAGATATTAGCGTTTCGACTAAAGAAGTTCAAATAATAGATAAACAAGAAAAAGAATTGTTTTTTGATAAAGAATATGAAAATTTTAAATTCTCTTTTGTGTCATCAAAATACTATAAAGATTTACAAGATTTATTAAGTGATATACCAAAGGAATATAATATTCTTTATAATGTTAAAACAAAACCAGTGAAATTTTTGTTTAGACAGATACCTGTTAGTTTATTTTATGGATTTCCATATCTACCATCAAATTTTTCTGCTTCTGGGGAGTTGGTTATAAAAACCAAAGCCATGAAAACCGAGGAAGTAAGGTTAAATTCAGATATAAAATTAGATTTAGTTTTTTCTACTTCGATGGCTGATTTAAATTCCTTTAAACTAGATTTTAAAAGTAGTTTGGACGATTCCAATAAAAGGCGTATTAAATTATTAATAAATAGTGTAATAAGCTTAAAAAGTGGTTTATTTGAAAGTTTATTTAAAAAATATGAATTTATTAGACCAAAAGTCCTTAAGATTCCTGGTGGCAACTTAATTAATCAGGAATTAGTATATATAATAAATAATCAAGATTTATTTAAGTTCAAAAATTTAGAAAATAGTGAATATCTTGTAAATTTAGATGTAACATCTTTATATAATAAAAATAATTCATTGATTAATTTAGAAAATTTTAGTATCTATTCTGGTCAATCTGGTTTCAAATTAAGTAATGAATTGACAATTAAATTACTTGATCAAAAAAAATGTGATGTGAAAGGAGTTTTGCTTTTAACAAATTACTCTTCAGTAATTGATTTTATTTCGAGATATGTTTACAGATTCGGCAAATTTAGATTGTTAACAGATCAGGCTAGAGATTTTTATTTTGTGTTAAACAAAGAATTTGCAAAACAAATCTCAGATTATCCAGCGTCCACTTCTAGTGATCTTAGTTTTGATTATGAAATTGATTCAAAGAATTTATTAAAATCAAAGATCGGAAGTGTAAAAATGGAACAAATCCCAGAGTTATATAAATTTACATTTTATAAAAAATTATTGAGTATAATTGATTCGCACGGTGATCCAATTATTCAAATAAAAAAAATCTTTCCGGATCTAGAGGTTAGTGAGTTTAAAAATTTACTCTCCTATATTAAATTCAAAGAAAATGCTAAATCATTGGAAAAAGAAGTTGAGAAAGTTTTACCACCTAATATAAAACCTGTTATAGAATAAATTTTTTAAAACGGATTGTTAAGAATAATATAACTAAAAATACTCTAAAATAAGACAAGATAAGAGTTTTAATACATAAGTTTTTAATATTATAGGATAATAAATTGGATATAATAAAAGAAATACATCATTTTTTGAAAATAGAAATTGATGAGATGAATAAATTGATTTTAGAAAGTTTGTCAGTTGAAGAAGAGTTAGTACGCCTTGTTAGTAATTATATTTCAAAATCTGGTGGAAAAAGAATAAGACCTATTCTTACTTTATTATCTTCTAAAATATTCAATTGCAAAAACGATGAGAGATTAAAGCTTGCTACAGCTGTTGAGTTTATTCATATGGCTACGTTATTACATGATGATGTCGTGGATGGTAGCAAAATGAGAAGATTTCTTCCGTCTGCCAATGTTGTTTGGGGTAGTAAGGCAAGTATTTTGGTGGGAGATTTTTTATTTAGTCAATCATTTAAATTAATAGTTTCTAGTGGGTCTATATCTGCTATGTTAATTTTAGCTGAATCTTCCGCTGTTATTGTTGAAGGTGAGGTATCTCAGCTTGCTAAGTTAGAGGAGCGTAGGTTAATTACCGAAACTGAGTATTTTCAAGTAATTAATGCTAAAACAGCTGCTCTTTTTGGAGCTGCTTGTGAAGTAGGGGGAGTGATATCTGGTCAGTCAGTTGAATATTGCATGCTTTTAAGAAATTTTGGAAAAAAGCTTGGTATTATTTTTCAGATAACAGATGATTTGCTGGATTATTTTGCTGAAGTTGGAGTTAGCGGCAAGAATATAGGAGATGATTTTACTGAAGGAAAGGTTACTTTACCTATAATTTTTTTAGCTAATAAATTACCTGTAGATGATAAGAAAAAATTGAATAACTTAATTGAATCATTAGAAAGAAGTTTTGATGATTTTAAATGGGTTAAAAAGTTATTAATTAATTTTAATATAAAAAATGAAATAATTGAATATTTGCAAGATATTAAGACAGAAGCAAATCAATTACTTGATAAGATTAATATTGACAGTAGAAGTAAAGAATATTTAAAACTATTAGTGGATTTTGCTGTAAATCGTAATTACTGATTTCTATTATTAAATTTATAGAACAAGATTAGTAATAATAAAAAATATAACAAATAATAAAAGGTATTTATAAATATATGGACAGCATTATTATCAATGGTGGCAATGCTTTAAAGGGTAATATCTATATAAGTGGATCCAAGAATGCTTCTCTGCCAATTATGGCTGCTTCTTTGCTAACAGATGGAGTTTTAGAATTAAGTAACCTGCCTGTTTTATCGGATATTAGTACTATGGAAGAGCTTCTATTAAATCATGGCAGCAAAATTGATAGAAAAATAGAAAATAATGATAGTTTAACTTTAAAGATATCATGTTCTAATATTAATAATTATAAAGCTCCTTACGAGATTGTTCGAAAAATGAGGGCTTCAATATGGGTGCTTGGACCTCTTGTTGCTAAATATGGCAGTGCAATGGTTTCCTTTCCTGGTGGATGTGCAATTGGTGCGAGGCAAGTCGATTTGCATATTGCTGTTTTGGAAGCTATGGGAGTGGAGATAGAAATTTTAGATGGTTATATTTATGCTCGTCGCATCCAAAAACGTTTAAATGCATGTAGTTTTGTTTTTCCTAGAGTGTCAGTAGGAGCAACTATTAACGCTATTTTGGCAGCTACTTTAGCAGATGGGATAACACATTTATCAAATTGCGCTAGAGAGCCTGAAATAAAGGATTTATGCAATTGTTTGATAAAAATGGGAGCTTTGATTGAAGGCGTTGGAACAGATGATTTAAAAATCATAGGTCAAGAAGAATTACAGGGAACAAAACATAGTATTTTACCAGATAGAATTGAAGCTGGAACTTATATGATTGCAGCTGCAATTACACGGGGAGATTTGAATATTCATGGTGTTGATTATGATATTATCGAAAATATCGCTCTTAAACTTATGCAGGTTGGTGTAGAGGTGATTAATTCAAATAATGTTATTAAAGTTAAATATAATGGAATTTTAAAATCAGTTGATTTATCCACTAGTGCTTATCCTGGTTTTGCTACAGATTTACAGGCTCAGTTTATGAGTTTAATGACATTAGCGAATGATTCTTCAGTTATCATTGAAAATATATTTGAAAATAGATTCATGCATGTACCAGAATTATGCCGGATGGGAGCAAATATTATTGTTGATGGGAACCATGCTGTTGTTAGAGGGGTAGAAAAATTAAGCGGAGCAGAAGTGATGGCAAGTGATCTTAGAGCTTCTGTTTCTCTAATTCTTGCTGGTCTTGCTGCTAATGGAATAACTAAGGTTAGAAGGGTTTATCATTTAGATCGTGGATATCAATCGCTCGAGAAAAAATTATCTGCTTGTGGAGCGGATATTGTCAGGATAAAAGGAGACTCTGTTTGATATATTTTTACCAATTGACTATATGATGCTGGCATTTTTTCTTCGCAATATCACATCTTTTCATAAATCTTAACTTAATTTAATTTAAGATTAAATAACTCCATGAGGAGTTAGCATGGAGTTATTTGATATATTATTAAGGTGTTACTAGCGTGTTTTGCTTAATGTAAGTACAAAGAGATAAATATGGATTGCTTGTTGCTTCCCTAATATATGATGCGGAATATTCTTTTGCAGTAGCGCCGATAAATTCCTGAATATTGTTATCAGCATTAGTTACACATTCCCAAGCACTAATCTTTTCGTCGCCTTGATTGTATACAGGAATTAAAACAATATCCATACCTGTCAATAAGCGTTGAAAATTGACCCACTAAGTGCGTCCAAAATTGACCCACTTCGATTACAAAATATTAGCTTCTTTTTTTCATACGATGACTCTCGTTTCCAGTTTCTATAATATCACAATTGTGGCAAATTCTATCAAGCAATGCAGCTGTCATTTTGTTGCAACCAAATACTTGTGACCACTCCGAAAACGTAAGGTTGGTGGTGATTATGATTGAAGTATTTGAGTGTATCTTGGATAGTAAATGGGGTTCTTTGCGGGAAGGTACGGATTTTCTCGGCATAGGTGTCTAGCCCTTTAATTATAAGGCATACAGAGGACGAGTTGATTTTAAAATGATGAGGGGGTGGTGCCTTGAAGGCCCCGTGTGGAAGAAGACCCAAAAATGTTGATTTGGATTTTAGAGTTGTTGTGGAGCACCAATTTGCACGTTTCTTGCCCTTAAATATTTATATAATGTTGTTTTAGAAATTCCTAGTTGCTCAGCTATATCATCAGTTTTTAGTT
>CAMCXV010000040.1 GCA_945883665.1 Rickettsia typhi
TCCTATTATTTAAATTAATAAATAATAGGAATATAGATTGATACTAATGGATTAATATTGCTTTAAATATTCCACCTATAGGGTGGGTCAATTTTGGACGCACATTAACCCATTTACTGGGTCAGTATTGCACGCTTTTTAACAATCAGAAGAAACATCATAAATACTTTGGTTATCAATGATAATATCACCATTTGTTGCTTTAAAATTTTTGAGTAACAAAGATATTAATGTTGACTTTCCAGATCCAGAATGCCCGATTATTCCAATTTTTTGACCCGCTTTAATATAAAGATTTAGATTTTTAAATATTTTACGATTGTCTGCATAATTGAAAGATAGGTTTTGGAATATAATATCACCTTTTGAAATCTTTAGTTCAGTTGCATTAGTTTTATCGATCGTATCTTGAGGAGTTTGCATAATTGCAAAAGCAGAACGAAACGCAGCAACATCTTGCAGGAAATCTTTGATCTCCATTGTGGTACTCCAAGAGTTTTCCGTAAATAAAAATGTCATGGACATAACAAAAGCAATGTCACCAATTGAAATCTCGCCTTTATTTCGCATGTAAATAACATAACAAAATAGTGATATTAAAAATACCCAATAAAATAGAGCTAATATTAGCGATATAATTAAATCATATTTATAATAGCTGATAACTAATGGATTATGTGTATTATAATAATAATTTTGTATTTTTTGTAATTCACGCTTTTTGGTAGCAAAAGAAAAAATTGTGAAGATGTTGCCAATACGATCTGCTACCGTTCCAAATAAATGATACCAAGAATCCTGTTTTGCTTGCTCTATTTTGGCAAGTTTTGTAAAAAATATCAATGCTATAGGTGAGTAAATAGCGGTAAATACTACAATAAAAAGAAATATTTTTAAATTAGTAAAAGCTAAAGAAATGCCGGAAAATAACATAACCAATATTGGGACACTAAGTTGATACTCAAGCGCTTGATGCATCTTAAAATAATTATCGCCAACTCCCTTTATTTTCCCGACGATAGAGCCAGAAAGACTATTTTGAAAAAAACTATATGATAGATTAAAACAATGTTTGCAAACTTTCTCCAACATGTTTTGTAAAATATACGGCATACATTTTAATTGAGCAAAATTATGTGCACGCCATGCGCCGTCAAGCATAATTTGTGCACCAACAAATAATGCTATCGGTTGGCAACTTTGCGTGAAGGTAATATGTTGATTCTGTGTAAATAAATCAATTAAAAGCTTTACAGCATAATTATACATAATTGGATAAATACCATTTGCACAGGGGGCAATCATCATGATCGCATATGAGTATTTATATGGTTTGATTACTGACCAGAGAAAGGAAAAAGGAGTATTCATTTTATTTGTACGAAATATATAAATCAGGTATTTTGAGTTTTAAAGATTCATATGCTTGTTTGATAGAGTATGAAAAAAGGCTAGCTAATAAAAATCATAGCCAGCCTTCAATTATATAAATCGATAGATTTATTTAATTATTATTTAAGAGCAGTTACACCTCTACGATTTTTACTCCATGATGCTTCGTTATCACCAATAACAGCTGGTCTTTCTTTACCATAGGAAATTGTTTCGATACGATTTGAATCAACACCATGTTTTACTAAGAAGTTTTTAACAGCGTTAGCTCTTCTTTCTCCTAAAGCAATGTTGTATTCCCTTGTTCCTCTTTCATCGCAATGACCTTCAACAGTCATGCTAAAATTTGAGTGTGCTTTTAACCATGTAGATTGGTGGGTTAAAACTTCTCTTGCTTCATGAGAGAGTGAAGAGCTATCATAAGCGAAGAATATTCTATCCCCAATTTTCTTTTCAAATTCCATGATTTCGGAATTATTAGCGCTTTCATGCTTTCCAGCAGAAGAACTACAACCAGCAAGTAAAAGCATTGTGCAGAAGGTTAATGCAATTTTTTTTATCATAACTAAAATCTCCATAAATTAACTTAAAAACTTATTATTTCAAATACTGATTCCTTAATCGTTTTAATATTTCGTATTTTCAGTACAAGATAATAATAATAATGAATTATAGCAATTTATTTGTTATAATAAACCCTTACATTATAAGAAATTGCCTTAATTAATCTTTGAGAAATCTTATGTAGTATAAATACCACAGCTTATTGCTGTAGAAGTTGATATAAAAAGTTTTAGTATAATAAAATATTAACATGAATTAATGCAAATTAATATGACCGCAGATTTAAATAATATATCGAGTCCACGAATTTGGGTGTTAATTGATAATCGTACAGGCAATGCTAATCAAGCTTTAGCTTTGGCTTCTAAAATTGGATTTGAATATCAGGTGAAAAAGGTTCGTTATAACATTTTAGTAATGTTGCCAAATTTTTTACTCGGATTATGGCCAATACATGTCAAAAAATCATTACTTGATAGCTTAAAAAATGAAGATGCGCCAGATATTATTATATCTTCTGGTAGAAGAACGGCTTCTTTGGCTGTTTACTTAAAAAAAATATACAAAAATAAAACTAAGCTTATTCAAATTATGCGTCCAAGTTTAAATCCAAAAGCATTTGACTTAATAATATTACCGCAACATGATAATTATAGATATATTTTACCTAATATAGTGAGAATAATTGGTGCCTTAAATGATGTGCAAAAATCTATTATTGAATCAAAAGATTTGCTGAAAAATAACTATCCAGAATTGAAAAAATTTATTGCTGTAATTATTGGGGGATCAACTAAGAAATATAAATTTAGACTTGAAGATGCAGAATTATTATCCGATATAATTTGCTTCATATCAGATAATCACTCTATACCGCTTTTTGTAACTTTTAGTAGAAGAACGCCTGAAAAAGTAAAATCAATATTTAAAAAGAAATTATTAAGTTCTAATATATTTTATGATCCAAAAGAAAATTTACCAAATCCTTATCCTGCTATTATAGGGGAAGCAGAATATATAATCACTACAGCTGATTCAATTTCAATGTGTAGTGAAGCTGCAAGTACAGGTAAGTCAATTTATGTATTTTATCCAGAAAATTTTCAACTAAAAAAACATAGATTTTTTATTCAACAACTTGTAGATCTTGGTATTGTAAGAATATTAGATCATAACATAAATTTTCTAGATAAATATCACTATGAACCATTGCGTGAAATAGACAAAGTTGTTGAAATTGTAAAAAAAGATTTTTTAATTAAAAGATAAAAAATATTATGAATTTTAAGATCGATGAAGTTCTTAGTAGGGATAGTCATTATGTAACAGAACTGAGCTTGTGTCAGGTCCGATTAATGGATAATTTTAATTATCCATGGATTATTTTGATTCCTATGAAAAATGATATAATAGAAATCACAGATTTTAGTAAAATAGATTATGATTTATTTAATACGGAAGTAAAAAATGTAGCTAAAATAATGCAAGATTTATTTAAACCAGATAAACTGAATATTGCAACAATTGGTAATATTGTTTTGCAATTTCATATGCATATTATAGCAAGATTTAAAACTGATATTTTATTTCCTAAAACTGTCTGGGGAAGCGATTTTGTACAGTACAATCCCTCTGATCTGAAAACTAATATAAATAATTTATCCAGAGCTTTAGAGATATTAAAATAGTTTAAGTATAAATCATTTTTTAACTTTTTTAGGTGGGGCTTTTTTCTTTGGTAATGTTTTTGGATTTTCAGACTTAGCTATAGTTTTTTGAATTTTTTGATCAATTAGTAAAGTAGCTTGCTCAATATCAATGCTAAATGGATCGATATTTTTAGGAATAGAAGTAAAATTGTTTTGATGTTTTAAATATGGACCAAAACGACCTATACCCATAAAAACTTCTTCCCCAGATTTTAAATTAGAACCAACTAGAATAGGCAAGTTTAACAATTTTAAAGCTATGTCTAGTGTCATAGTATCTGGTGTTATAGTTGGCGGAATAGTAGATCTTTTTGGTTTGGCTGCTTTTTTCTTGTCTTTTGATAAAGTTGCTTCTCCAAGCTGTACATACCAGCCATAAGGACCTTTTTTTAGTGTTACCATAGTACCATTTTTATCAAGACCGAGTTCTTTATTGAGATCTGCTGGATTTGCGATTGCTATATCATCATCAGAGCCTTGATCTGTAGATTTTGAAATTTGTTTTTTATATGTACAAGTAGGATAATTATTACACGCTAAAAAAGCTCCAAATTTTCCAAGTTTTAAACTTAGCATTCCATCTGTACATGTTGAGCATTTTTTGTTTTTATTGTATATTTCCTCATTAGTATTTTTATCCCCAAATAAATGGTAATCAAGGGATTTTTCGACATATTCTATTACTTCGCCGATTTTGCGATCACTAACTTTGTTAATATTATCATTAAATCCATTCCAAAATTCAGATAATAAAGATTTCCATGCCATTGTCCCATCAGCAATTTTATCAAGGTCAGATTCTAGCTCGGCAGTGAAATCATATTGTACGTATTTTTCAAAAAACCCAACTAAAAATGCCGTTAAAAATCTACCAAGCTCACTTGGTACAAATCTTTTTTTCTCTGTAACTGCATATTTTCTATCTTGCAAAACAGAGATTATTGTTGCATAAGTTGATGGTCTACCAATGCCAAGTTCTTCCAGCTTTTTTACTAATGTTGCTTCTGAATATCTTGGTGGAGGTTCTGTAAAATGTTGTTCTGGATTAATTTTTTTTGTAGTAATATTTTCTCCTTCCGTTAAAGGAGGCAATAGTTTGCTATTTTCTTCTTTACTATCATCTAATCCTTCTTGGTAAATTTTATAAAAACCATCAAATGCAATTGTTGAACCAGTAGATCTGGCTACTAAGTTTTTATCATCAGAGATAAGATCGGCTCCTACCATGTCTATTATTACAGCTTCCATTTGACAGGCAACTGTTCTTTTCCAGATCAAATCATAAAGTTTAAATTGATCGCTATCTAAGTTTTTAGATATTTTTTGTGGTAACAAGTTGACATCTGTTGGTCTTATTGCTTCATGAGCTTCTTGAGCATTCTTAGATTTAGATTTATAAATAATTGCTTTGCTTGGTAAATAATTGGCGCCATATTGCTTTTCAATAAGTTCTCTTATACTAGTTACGGCATCGTTAGCAAGTGTTACACCATCTGTTCTCATATAGGTGATAAGTCCTATAGTTTCGCCATCAAGATCTATACCTTCATATAATTTCTGAGCAACCTGCATTGTTTTTTTTGCGCTAAATCCAAGTTTTCTGGCAGCTTCTTGCTGTAATGAAGAAGTGATAAATGGGGCTGATGGATTTCTTTTTTGTTTTTTCTTCTCAATTGATAAAACATGAAATTTTCGATTTTTTATTTCTTTTACTATTTTTTCAGCTTGTTCTTGATTAGTAATAGAAAATTTTTCTAATTTTTCATTGTTTATATATGTTAGTTTAGCAATAAAAGGATCGTTGTTGCTACCAAGCACATCAAGTTTAATATCCCAGAATTCTCTAGATAAAAAACGTTCAATTTCATCTTCTCTTTCACAAATTAAACGAAGAGCTACCGACTGAACGCGTCCAGCTGACTTGCATCCTGGTAATTTGCGCCACAAAATTGGTGATAATGTAAAGCCGACTAAATAATCTAAAGCTCTTCTTGCCTGTTGGGCATCAACTAGGTTACTATCAACGATTCGTGGATTAGCTACCGCATCAAGTACTGCTTTTTTAGTGATTTCATTAAAAGCGATACGCTTAAATTTACTATTGTCCTTGATTATTTTTTTTGTTTTCAATACTTCCATTATGTGCCAAGAAATAGACTCACCTTCTCGGTCAGGATCGGTTGCTAGATAAATCTCACTAGCATTTTTTGCCGAACTAATAATTTCATTAACATATTTAGATGATTTGTCGGAGATTTCATATTTCATTGCAAAATCTTCTTCTGGTAATACAGAGCCATTTTTTGACGGTAAGTCTCTGATATGACCAAATGAGGCTATAACTTTATATTCACTACCTAAATATTTGTTTATAGTTTTTGCTTTCGCAGGAGATTCAACGATTACTAGTTTCATACAAATTTAAATTAATATATTAAGGAAATTTTATTACCAGCAGATCTAATGATTTTACCTGCAAGTTCAAGTTCAAGGAATATTGTATAGAGGATAGGTAAATCTAATTTTGACTCTTTTGCTATTAGGTCAATTGTTGTGTCTGAAGCGGAAAGTAATTCTATTACTAGCTTACGATCTTTATCAGTTATTTGAATATTATTGTTTCCCATATTAAGATTTAAGCTATTAAAATATTTGTCTCCTTCTTTTAGAGATTCCTTTAACCTATCATTAGATAATACATTTAAGATTATATCATCAGCATTTTCAAGTAAATAAGCACCATTTTTTATCAATCTATTACTGCCAATACATCTTGGATCAAGAGGAAAACCAGGTGCAGCAAAAACCTCTCTATTTTGTTCTAAGGCAAAATTTGCTGTAATAAGTGATCCAGATTTCAAACCAGCTTCAATCACTATTGTTGCAAGCGCTAATCCCGATATGATCCTATTACGTTGAGGAAAATGTTGACTAAGCGGTTTGGATCCTACAGGTAGCTCAGCTAAAAGCAAACCATTTTCTGCTATTTCAGCATATAAATTTTTATTTTCTGGTGGGTATATGTGATCTATGCCCCCAGCTATTACAGCAATTGTGCTGCTAATACTACTAGAGTGAACAGATGTGTCTATCCCCCTTGCGAGTCCTGAAGTTGTAACATACCCAGATTTTGTTAAATCTTTAGATAAGTTAGATGCAAAAGATCTGGCATTGACTGAACTGTTTCTTGCCCCCACTATCGCAATAATTTTATTATGATTAAGCAGAGATATATTTCCCTTATATGATAAAACAGGTGGTGGATCTGATATTTGTGATAATAATTCTGAATAGTTTGAATCTTTGTATGTTATTAAAGAACATTTATGCTTTTCTAACGATTCAAGCTCTTTTAGTGCATGTTCCTTAGAATAAAGTTTTATTGGTTTTGATTTACCACCTCTGAGTGAAAAATCCTGTACATTCTCTAAAGAGTTAGTAGCAGAGCCAAAAAATTTTATCAGGCTAAAAAAAGTTTTAGGTCCAATATTCTCGCTTCTAATTAGCCTTAATATGTCTATAGTTTCGTTAGAATAAGAAAGAGGTTTGTTATTCGTAAAAATATTTCCAAACATAGTCTTACTCTTAACAAAATATATTTATAGATTTTCAGCATTAGAAGTTAAGTAATCAGAGACGCCTTGTTTTGAGGCTTGCATAGCTTTATCACCTTTTTTCCAACCAGCAGGGCAAACTTCTCCATAAGCTTCATGATGGTCTAATGCATCTATCATTCTAATAGTTTCATCAACATTTCTTCCAAGTGGCAAGTCATTTACCAGATAATGTCTTATTTTAAAATTTTCATCAATTAAAAATGTTCCTCTGAATGATATACTCTCGTCGCTGAGAACATTATAATTTTTTGAAATTTCTTTGCTTAAATCAGACACTAATGGAAATTGTACATCTCCTATTCCACCTTTGTTAATTGGCATTGATTTCCAAGCGTGATGAGAAAAATGGGAATCAACGCTTACAGCAACTACTTTTGTATTTCTGGAATGAAAATCACCAAGTCTATTATTGAAAGCAAGAATTTCTGAAGGGCAAACAAAAGTAAAATCGAGAGGGTAAAAAAATAAAATACCTTTATGTCCTTTTAAATAATTTTTTAGGTTAAAATTACTATCTATTGAGTTATCTGGCATAACTGTTTTTGCTGTAAAATCTGGAGCAAAATTACCTATAAATACTGTCATTATCTATCTCCTAATAATTTTATATATCTGATTATAAACATAATACAGATAATATTTTTTGAAATCAATCTAAAGAATTAGTTATTCCAAGTATTCGATTAATTATATTAAAGATTGATTTTAAGCATTAGTGCAAGGAGCTTAATGATATATAACAAATTATTACAAACAAAAAATATAAGCTTATGTTTAAAAATTATATAAAAAAGTTACGTAATTCTGGGCAAAAAAAAACATCATCTATTCTGGATATTCCAGATTCTATTTTTTCTTCTGAAACTAAAATTGGTTCTGAGCAGTATTTTGATAATGTAATAGTTCACCGATGTGTGAGTTTAATAGCTTCTTCTGCTAGTCATGTTCCGTGGTTGGTATATAAAAATCATGGTAGCAAGATGGTTTTGTCTTCTAATCATTTCGCTGCAAAATTGCTAAAAAAACCTAATCCTGAAATTTCAGGTGCAGATTTTTTTACCGAATTGATTTCTAATTTGCTACTTCACGGTAATAGCTACATTTTTTTGGCAGGTTTTGAACCTTCTTCTGCTTCCGGCATATATAGTTTACATCCAAAGGCCGTTGAAGTTATAATCAAAGAAGATAGAGCTATTGCTTATAGACATAGAAACTCTATTTCTGAAAAAACATATCCAATTGATAATTTTAGTAGAATGAGTCGTGTTTTGCATTTTAAGAATTATCACCCATCTAATAATTTTTATGGATTATCTTCACTTGCGGCAGCGGCAAAATCTATAAATTTATATTCGCAAACTTTGGCTTGGAACAAGGCTCTTTTAAAAAATTCTGTTAAACCAAGCGGTGCTTTAGTTTTTCAAGATGGTAATGGTTATTTAAATGACGAGCAATTTGAAAGGCTGCAACAGCAATTTTATGATAATTTTAGTGGATCTTCTAATTCAGGCAAGCCTCTTGTGCTTGAAGGAGGTTTGAAATGGCAAGAAACAAATAATGCTGAAAGATTTGAAAAATTCTTAGAATTAAAAGATTCCAGTGCAAGAGACATAGCTATAGCTTTTAACATCCCCCCTCAATTGCTTGGTATAAATGGTGATAATACATATAGCAACATGCAAGAAGCAAGGCTTGCTCTTTGGGAAGAAAATATTGTTCCGCTATTAGATAAATTATCCGATGGTTTGAGTAATTGGTTTTCATACTGGTTTGAAGAAGATTTAGTAATTGATTTTGATCGTGATGCAATATCGGCCCTTACAGAGCGAAGAGAAAATCTATGGTCTAAAATATCCAGCGCTTCTTTCATGACATTAAATGAAAAAAGAGCTTTTGTCGGATTAGGATCTTTGGAAGGTGGTGATAAGATTTTTTAACCCGCATAGCGGAAATCTCGGGAGCTTGCTCCCGAGCTGGATAGCGTTATAATAGGCGTTAGCCTATTATAAAAAATCTTACTATGGAATTAAGGCGTAATAGTCATCATGTTTTTCGGATAATGTATCACTTTGTGTGG
>CAMCXV010000041.1 GCA_945883665.1 Rickettsia typhi
ATTTACCGACATATTCTCCCGATCTTAATCCTATTGAACATTGTTGGGCTAATTTTAAAAATTACTTAAGAAAAATCATTAAAAAATATGATAACATAAGAGATGCAATTACTGAAGCGATATCTAAAACCTTTCCGTGTTAGCTATAAGTAGCGCCGCTATATTTAAATCATTATCTATATCAAGTACAAAATTTAATATACTAATTATGTCTGCAATAGCTAAATCCTCAGCTAAAGAAATTCTATCAAGCCCAGTTATATCAATTTCAACTTTTCTCAAAGCTTTAATTACTTCATTAGTAAAATCATCTCTAGTACGAAAAATAATCATAAAATCTTGAGCTGATATTTTTTTGTTAGTAGAATATAAGATCTTACCACTATCTATTTGTTCCTTAACATAATTAGCAATTTTTTTTGCAAGAATAAATTTTCCACTATTAAAATTATTTTTAGAAGGTAAAGACCAAAATTCATTAGAAATATCATCATTTTCATCAAGAGATAATGGCCATAACTCTACTAAACCAGTATGTTTCTCTCTATGTGCTATCATATTTGTTAATGTAGCAGTGTTCAGGTGTATTTTTTGCTATTTTACAAAACACATCATCTACACATGCGAGAATTTCTTTAGTAGAGCGATATGATACGTTAAGATCAATATTGTTAAAATCTTTTCCTCCATCTAATAATTTTTTATTTAAAAATTTATTCATATATGAAAAAGATGAAATATCAGCACCTTGAAAACTAAAAATCGATTGTTTCTCATCTCCTACTACAAATATAGTCCTGTTTTCATGATATTTAGATTCTCCAGCGTAAAATTCTTCAACCAAAGCTTCTATTATACACCACTGATTTTTACTTGTATCCTGAGCTTCATCAACAAGTAAATGCTCTATTCCACCATCCAATTTATATAATACCCATTCTTTTGCATAAGAATTTGTTAATAAATTTTGTGTATAAATTATTAAATCATCATAATCAAGAAATGTATTTTTCTTTTTATATACTTCAAATTGATAAATAAATTTCTCTGCTAATATTAGTAATAATTTTGAATATAGTATTAAATACTCAGTTTTTTTATGTTGATCAATTTGGTATATTTTCTCTTGGAGAATCTCAAGCTCTTTATAAAAATCTGAATCTGGACTGGCTATTTTTTTAGTTACAATACGTTTTTTCTTTTCATCTTGCGAAGTTAAAAAGAAAGGTTTGAGATTTATAGCTGATAATGGTTTATTATCATTCAACTTTGTAAAATACTTTCTGATTTCATTGTTTGTTATAATATCTGCATAAATATTAGAATCATGATTTGATAATGCTTCAATATATTCTAATCCTGAAACAATTGGATCTGCGCTTGTTTCTGATAAATTTAATTTTTTTTCTAAAATTTTTGTTTTTATAGATATTATGTCATTAAAAATATCATCAATAGTTAATTCATGGAAGTTTTCAATAAAAAACCGAGTGATTGGTTCAATATCTAATAAATTAAATATTTGTTTTTTTACATCTGTTATTATTTGTTTAACTTTAAATTCATCAATAATTTTAAAATTAGGTGAAATACCAGCCTCTAATGGAAATTTTTTTAAAATCTTCTGACAAAAAGAATGTACCGTATAAATATTTATTTGATCTTGAGTTTTTAAATATGATTTAAAAAGAAGGGAAGCTTTAATAACTTCATCTTGAAATGGCTTTCTACCAAGTGTATTTGCTAGACTTAATTCTAATTCTTGCAAATTAGAATTAGACCATTTCTCTAAATGAGAAATAATTCTTTCTTGCATTTCATTAGCTGCATTATTGGTAAAAGTTAGACAAAGAATTTTGTTAAACGGAATAGATTTCAAAAGAAGTCTTAATACACGATCTGTTAAGATTTTTGTTTTACCACTACCAGCTGATGCAGATACCCATGTCGATAATGTCGGATCGGAAGCCTTTATTTGTAAAATACTCATATCACTAATTAAAATAGGTTCTACAGTATTTATAAATGAAAATACTAAACTAATGTTTTGATATTTAATTGACAGATATTATTTTTTAATTGCAACATTTCCTCAGGAAGCTTTAATTTAAGTTTATAAAGGTGAGTGTCCACTGTAGAAGACTCGTTATTTGGATGATAATCCCAGATGCTTTTTAAAAGCAATTCTTTTTTTACTTTATAATCTGGACTAAGTAACATAAGTTTGAAAATATCATTTTCTTTTTCCGTTAATTTAATAGTTTTCTCTTTAGAACTTAACGTATATAATCTTTCATTATAAATTAAATCATCATTAATTACACAAAAAATATCCTCAGTATTATTTGAGTTTTCTATTATTTTTAATAGATTATTCAATTTGAATGGTTTAGAAATTTTTATTTCATCTTTAAAAAAGTTAAATTTATTTACAAGATTTACAACAACTTTAATTTTATATTGTTGAACAGTTTTTAGCTCTATATGGTTAAAATCTATGATTAATAAATCAATCCTATTATATGATTCAATAGAATCTTTATTAATAGATGAAAAACTAATATCTTGTAAATTATCCTTTATTGAATTGGTTAACAGATTACTCTTCGTAACTATTACTATCTGCTTAGTTAAAGTAAATTTTTTTGGTATCATTTATTTATGCTAACTGATTTAGCAGTTTGACCTTTTTGAACCCAATATCCTTCAGTAGGTAATAAATCACAATTAACAGCTCCCCTGTCATCAAAAACAAAACAATCTCCTTTCCAAACACCGTTTTTATTTTTGGTATCTTCAAGATATTGTAATATACCACCTTTAAGATGGTATAGTTTTTCATAACCAAGAGTTTTCATATAAGCTGTAGATTTTTCACATCTTATGCCACCAGTACAAAACATGGCTATTTTTTTGTTTTCAAATAACTCTTTATTACTTTTTGCCCATTCAGGAAAATCCCTAAAATTCTCGGTATGAGGATCTATAGCTTTTTTAAAACTTCCTGCTTTCACTTCATAACTATTTCTTGTATCTACAACAACTACATCACTTTCTTTTATGAATTGATCCCAATTACTTGCCTCAATATACTCACCCTTTAAATTTTCTACGTCAATCGAACCAGACTTCATTGAAACAATTTCATCTTTTAACTTTACTTTGATTTTTGTAAATGGTTGTTTTGTACAATAATTTACTTTTATATTAATATCTTTTGGATTAGTCAGATTTCTTAATTTCTCAACAAGCAAATGCAAGTTATCTTCTTCTCCAGAAATGGAACCATTAAAACCCTCTTGAGCTATAATAATAGTGCCTTTTATATATTTTTTTTTAGCTATCAATAAGATTTTAGGTAATATTTTTTCTGGTTCAGGGAGATTAACAAAACTATAAAAACTAAGTACTGCTACAGAATATTCATTATTTTGATTTTCAAGCTCTAAATGATTACATATGTTTTTCATAATAATTTTTTAATCATTATTTAATCGTTAATACCACAAACATACTAAAATCTTTTCTTTTTACAAGTAAGATTGCGGTTTTTTTGCTACTAGATTGTAATTTTTTATATATCAAATCAAATTGCTCTATATCGTTTACAGACTCTTGATTAACAGCAAGGACAATATCACCAACTCTTAACTTAATATTTGAATCATCTGATTTTATTCCAACAACAAAAATACCATTATTATTTTGATCTAGACTGAACTTATTTTTTAAATCCTCTGTTAGATTAGTAAAAATAACATCAGATTTTTCTAATAAATGTTCAGTACTAATTGTTTCAGAATGCTGCTTATTAAATTCTGACTCATCTTCTTGTTCATCGTCAATAATTTCAGAAACTATAGCCTTGAGATTGATATTTTCTCCATCACGTATAATTGTTAGATTTATTTCGTCTCCAACCTGAGATTCAGCAACAAATAACTGCAGTTTTCTTGAATTTAAAACTTTTTTATCATTAAACTCAATTATCAAATCACCTCTTTTTAAACCAGCTTGATCGCCAGCTCCTTGAGCTTTTACATCAACTACTAATACACCATAATCTGTATCAATATTCAATGCTTCTGATAGTTCTTTGCTATTTTCTTGAATGGCAATATCAAGTTTCCCTCGACTAATTTTGCCATTTTTTTTCAATTCATTAACTGTATTTTCAACTCTATTGGAAGGAATTGCAAAACTAATACCAACATTAGTACCACCAGCAACAGCAGGAATTGATGTATTAACACCTATGACCTTTCCTTCAATATTAAATAACGGACCACCGGAACTACCTGTATTGATTGCTGCATCTGTTTGAAGAAAATCATCTACCAATTCATCTACACCAGAACCAAGATCTCGTCCTTTGGAAGAAATAATACCCGTAGTAACAGTATTGCCAAAACCAAGTGAATTTCCTATAGCTATTACTGCATCACCAATTCTTATCTTGTTAGAATCGCCGAATGAAACAAAAGCTAGCTTTTTAGGGTGATTAATTTTGATTAGAGCGAGATCTGTTTGCGGATCCACCCCAACTATTACAGCAGGTAGTTCTGTATTATCTGATAATTTCACGTGAATCTCATCTGATCCAACTATAACATGATGATTAGTAACTATTAATCCATTTTCATCAATAATAAAACCAGAACCTAAAGATAAAGTCTTAGGATTAGATTGCAAATCAAACGAAAGTGGAATATTGAATTTTTTTAAAAAATGAATAAATTCTTCAAAAGGTACTAATTTTGATAATTGATTATTTTTATAACGCTTTTCGTCATTATATTTTATTGTGTAAATATTCACTACAGTTGGCAGCAATGGTTCTACAAGATCAGCAAAACTTACTGGTTCTGTAATTTGATTAATATTTTCCTCAGAAGCAACGGTAAAAGAAAATTTGCCAATTATTGCAATGAAAATAAATAAATTAATAACAAATTTTTGCATAAAATCATTTTCCTAATTTTAGATATCTAAAGAATTCAGAATCCGGGGAAAGAACAAATTGAGTATTTTCCTTTAATAAGGATGATTTATATACAACCAAAGAAGCATAAAACTTAAAAAACTCTGGATCCTTTGAATATGCTTGGTTATAAATATGCGCAGCTTCTGCATCTCCAAGGCCCTTGGTTTTTTGAGAATCCATATAAGCATTAGCTAAAATTATTTTACTTTCTTTATCAGCTTTAGATCTTATTTTTGCTGCTTCTTCATTTCCTTCTGCTCTAATTTGATTTGCTTCTTTCTCGCGATCAGTTTGCATACGCATATAGATAGCAGTGCTGTTTTCTGGTGGCAAGTCTGCCTTTAAAATTCTAACATCAATTACTTCAACACCGAAGTTTTTTGCTTCTGAATAAGTTAAATCTCTTATTTGTAACATTAAATTTGCTCTTTTATCAGTAAGAAGAGTATTTAATGGCACTTTACCAATAACAGTACGCATTGCCGATTCTAAAATCTTGTTCAAACGAAGCTGCACACCTTGATAATTATGCACTGTTTTAATAAATTCAACTGTATCTACAATCCTAAATTTTGCAAAAGCATCAACAATTACCCTTTTTTCATCAGAAGCTGTCACTTCTTTTGCTTCAGCTTTAACATCTAAGATTCTTTTATCAAAAAATTGTACATTCTGAATAAAAGGAATTTTTATATTTAATCCAGGAGATTCAATTACTCTAACAGCTTCACCGAATTGAAACACAACAGCATTTTGTCTTTGATCAACACTAAATAGAGATCCTGATAGCATCAGAAATATTCCAAATGTTGCAAATATAACGTAATAAATTTTATTCATAATTTTATAATATCTTATTAATTTCTATAATTTACTGACTACTGGTCATAGGCTTTGGTTTTAATGCCATATGAGGAAGCATTCCATCAGCACCCATTATTATTTTATCAGATTGGTATAGGATTTCCTTTAAACTATCTAAATATAGTCTGTTACGGGTTATTTCTTTATTCAATAAATACTCATTATAAATCGCAATAAACCTTGAAGCATCACCTTCTGCTTTGGCAATAACTTCTGCTTTATATCCTTCAGATTCCTCATAAATCTTAGCCGCTTCTCCTCTAGCTTTTGGTAAAATATTATTTCTATAAGATTGGGATTCATTAATTTCTTTTTCTTTATCTGCTTTTGCCGTTTGTACATCTCTGTAAGCCTGAATAGCTTCTTTAGGGGGCTCGGCTTTTAAAAGCTTTACTTGTTCTATAGCAACGCCAATTCTATATTGTTCCAAAATTTGCTTTATTAGACGTTCAATTTTATCAGCAATTTCTTGTTTTTGATTAGAAAGAACAGAAGCAATTGGTATATTCCCTATTACCTCTCTGATAGCACTTTCTGACACAGCTTTCACAGCTTCTTCAGGATCAGTGACATTGAATAGATATTCAGATAAATTAGATATGTGCCACATTACGTCAACATTTAATTCTATAATGTTTTCATCACCTGTCAACATAAGGCTTTCAGCCATTACATCTCTATCTTTACTTAGATCTGAGCCTGAGCTATTTCTAGATTTTCCATTAGATCTATAGCCAATTTCTATTCTTCTAGATTGCGCAACTTTTTCTATTTCTACGATTTCAAATGGAGTTGGTAATTTATAATTCAACCCTGGCATAGCTTTTCTATTAAACTTGCCAAATCGGATAATAGCAGCCTCTTCACCTTCTTCTACTTTGTAAAAACCATTTGCAAGCCACAATAGTACAACAGAAACTATCGCCCAAATTAATGATTTTCCATTAAAATTGAATTGAAAATTATCAAAATTAAATTGATCCTTACGTTTTTTTGTAAAAATATTTTCTTTTGGTTCGAAATCTTCCCAAGGGGATTTTTTAAAAATTAGATTATATATTTTATTTGTCATTGCTTGAACTATATTTTAGATGTTTAGGTATTTTCATAGAGACGAATCGACCATTTAGTAATATACTAAGATTATTTAATATTGCAAGTATGTCAACCCTAATAGAGCTACAAATTAAAACGAAGATTGCTAATATTGCTTTTTCTGACAATTCAAAGGTTATAGAAAGATCTTCTGAAATAATTATTAAAGATAATGATATAGGGTTTTCAATAGATATTAACGGCATTGATTTAGCAGAAGCAAAAAGAGTTAGGGAAATAGTAATTATTGAGTTACAAGAAATTGTTGATATTGGTAAAATTAACATCGTTTTAACCGCTTCTGAAAAGAAGCAAAAATTACAACAAAACAAAAACTCTAAGATTATACTCGATAATATTGACAAAGTAATTTTAGTAGCAGCTGGCAAAGGGGGGGTTGGGAAATCAACATTATCAGCACTTCTTGCACAAAAATTAGCTAACCAAGGGAAAAAAGTAGGAATAGTTGATGCAGATATTTACGGTCCCTCTATACCGAATATATTTGCACTATCTGGCATACCAGAAATTTTAAATAAACGAATGATCCCACTTTGTAATCATAATGTAAAAGTGAACTCCATTGGTTTTATTACCGATCCTTTGTCATCAATTAGCTGGCGTGGTCCTATGACTAGCAAAGCTCTTTATCAACTGATTTCTTTAACAAATTGGGGAGAACTTGATTATTTGATAGTTGATACCCCACCCGGCACTGGCGATATACATTTAAGCTTGTTACAAAATTATCTTATTTCTGGTGTGATAATGGTAACAACACCGCAAAAAATTTCAGCAATTGATGTAACAAGAGCTATAAATTTATATAAAAAATTTGCTGTACCAATTATAGGAATAATTGAAAATATGAGTTATTACACATCTCAAAACTTCTCAGAAAAAATAAATATATTTTCAGGAGATAGTGGCAAACAACTATCAATAGATCATAACATACCTCTTTTAGCAAAAGTAGCTTTAAACACAGATTTAGCCAAAACATGCGACTTGGGAGAGTCTCTTAACAACTATTTTAATTTACTAGATTTTGAAATTTAATTAGAAATTCACACAGTGGTACTCAAGCAGAATACTACTAAATTCTTGAATCTCTATTGCAAATAAATATATTGATATTTTAATTAATTATTATTAACATCTTGGTATATACGTTTTATTTAATAATCAGAGATAGCTATGAAAAATAATCACTCCCTTAAACAAAAAAAGGACTTATTCTTCCATCAGAATTTTTATCACCCAATATAAATAATGATAATAAAATATTAGAAAAAGCAAAGGGTTTAGAAAAAAACTAATGTCTTTAGAAAAGTATTTCAAGAAAAAGAGGGGAAATGGGTATTAAAAGAAGAGGTCACTCCTCATGATAAAAAAAACTTACTTTATCACTGCGCTACTGAATATGGTAATTTATACTTCAAAAAGAGTGATTATCCTCGGGCAGTTTCTTATCATGAAATAGCATATCATACCAAACCGAATGACGATGATTCAGCTTTGAATTTAGCTGCTAGTTATCACTATTTAACCAATAGTTGTTTTAAATTTGCTAAGGGACTAGCGGTTCAATGAGCCACTAAAGCTGGTGATTTATATTCTTTATTACATAACGAGTGTGAGTAAAATAATCTAAGTGACTTGTGTTTTGTTGAGATTAATATAAATAATATGCAACAAAATCAATATATAGGAAATCTAGGTAGCAATTTTGATCCAGAGTTTCTAGATTAGTGATAAAACAAAAATATCAATAATACATCTGCATCTGAGGCGATGCTTTACTGAAGTAGTTAACACGTATTTGATCTTATCAACTATGCTTAAGATGTAATAAAGGAGCTATAGCTATACGAAGCTGAATTAAAGGATAATCTTTTATTACTGGTTTTTGTAATGGATGATCTAAAGTCTTAGCAACAAGATACCTCTTGGAATTATTTTAGTATACTGCTCATAGACTTATTATTAAGCTGAATAAAGGTTTCTCCTTCTAAAAATGATTTTAACCATTCCCCTTTAAGAATTCCACTTGTTTGAAAAAAACTTATACTTAACTGCTTTTCTTTGTATTTATTGTTTATACTCAGTCCAGAATAAAATTCGAAGGTTTGAGTCTGATAATATTGAAATTTTCTGTCATTAGAGTATCAAGTTCATCCTTATATTGAGCAATATTATCTAAAAATCCCAAAATAGCATTTTGAAAATCTATAAATTTCTTATAAC
>CAMCXV010000042.1 GCA_945883665.1 Rickettsia typhi
TTAAATATAGCCGAATATATCTGATCATTTTGAGAACAGTCTATAATTTGAATATGAGAAAACTTTTGTAAAAAATCATCATTTAATCTTTTA
This sequence comes from Rickettsia typhi, assembly GCA_945883665.1. GTDB lineage: Bacteria > Pseudomonadota > Alphaproteobacteria > Rickettsiales > Rickettsiaceae > Megaera > Megaera typhi_B. The sequence continues at coordinate 94 of CAMCXV010000042.1, forward strand.
TCAAAACAGATAAATATAATATTATTTACTTTCTCTTGCTGTTTTAATTGTAACAAATGTTTTTCTGTTAATACTGCTATAATTTTTTGATTACTATCATTACTAAGAATTTTACTGGATTTTTCAGTAATATTGATATTAGCTAATTTTAGACAACTAATTATATATTCTAACTTCTCCTTTGCTGCATGATTTACAATACATGATATATTCTTGTTTTTGAGTTTTAATGCTACCTTAGCTATTTGAGATAAAAATAGTTTATTGATTAATAGATCTATATAATGTTGTTTTATCAATACTAACTGGGACGATTTTTCAACGAAATCTTTTATACCTTCTTGGGAATTTGAGGAAATCTTTCTTAATATGGTTTTTATATACCCCTCAACCGTTCTGTGTGATATACCAAGAATATCAGCAATTTTCTTAACCCCTCTCACATTAATAATACAGGCAATAACATCTATCTCTCTTGGAGTAAATATCACATCATTAATTTGATTTATTTGCTGTAAGTTCATCTTTTATCTACATTATTATTTTCAGAATTAATTTCTGATTTTGGTAATAATTGAGCCTCTGGAATGTAATTCAATTCAAGAAAAATATCTTTGTTAACAGGCTTTAGCGTCATTACAAATTCTCCAAGATCATTCATTTCAAGTTCCTTTAACTTTACAAAATATTCTTTGCCATTGATAGTCTCTAATTTCATACTATCATCATTATCACTAGGTGTTACTCTGAGATATTTCTGCTCCTCAGGAATATGTGACAAGTCAAAAGAACGTATATTACGCTGCTGTATTTCTAGATCATCATAATCAAGCCGGTAATTAACGTTATTACCAGCTTCACTACTACCACAACATAAAAAAGAGTTTTGTTGAGAAACTCTATGATCTACTCCCTGCCCTAGCTCATAATTACCACACTCCTCTCCCCCTTTCCCTAGTTGATAATCATTGCTAATTAGCATTTTCTTGTTTAGAGGATGAATATTAAAAATATCCGATGTAGTTAAAATATCAGGCTCACCAAATTCTAGTCCTAATGGTTCATTAGTACAGACCCCGGTATCGAGACAACTCTCTCTACGACATTCATCCTTCATAACATCAATCGGTTTATTTCTATCACCAGACTCCATTCTCTCATCCCCAGCCTTAGCTCCTTCGGTAATCTTCCCAACCAAATCAAACCATCCACCCAACAAACCATTAACATCGGATTCTAATGCCTTAGCCTCGTGAGACAACACTCCCGATTCTTGATATTTCCGTCTGTAAGCATTAAACTCGTACTGCAAAATTTCAGCTTTAGCTAGCTCTAGAGGAACTTGCCATGTTCCCCCTACTATTTTCTTCCAAGCCACCGATAAGGCGGTATCTATCTCTTTTTCTCTAGAGACGTTCCCTAGCTTAGTAGGTTTCCAAGTTGCAGCGTGATGAATTATCTGCTTTGCTAGTTCGTGTTTACTAAGACTTGCTGCGTATCCTGTAGCTAGGCCTTTAGAAACAAGAGAGTAGGCAAACTTTCTAGCCTTATCCGCTTTATCTTTCGGTAGTATTTTTAGTTTCTCTCGAATCAACTCAGATTGGATATTAAACTCTTTTTCTCTGATAACCTCTTCTTTCTTGTTACTTACATCCACACTTGACTCATCCTTACTAAACCTCTTTAAAAAATTATTAAAAAGAACCTTGGGCGCAAGCCCTAAGTTACTTTTAATATCTTTTATTTTTGATAGAAGGTATTTATTTAATAGTAGTCCAGATTTGGCGACATGAGGGTCAGATTTGATCCCATCACTTTTTACTGTTTTTTTATCAAACTCTTCTAAAGAGGAGGAGGTTGATAAAGTTTCAGGTTCATCGAATAACGAATTACTATCACCATCTAAATCAGAGGAATCTTCTGATTTACCTTCTAGTTTTCCAACCTCTTCAACATCCAATTCTTCCATTACAGAGTCGATATAGGATTTATCATACGATCCATCGTATGAATTATCAGGTAGAGGTAAGGAAGAAACCCCTGTGTTACCTTCATAATTAATATTATCACCGTCTAAGCCGCTATGGTTACTATCAACATCTATTAACGATCTTAATAAGGAGGATTGCTCTAGATTCAAATTAAATTTAATACCACCGAGTATTAAACAATCTTCAATTAATTTAGGATCAACATTGTTCTCAGCGACTGCTAACTCATTTTGTACATCCTTTAGTTTTAAGTTAGAGCGGTCTTTTATTTTCTCTAGCTCCAAGATACATTCAGCGGGTAGAGATAGAGTTATCTTCCATAAGGACTTATCTTGCCTCTCCTGCACCATGCAATCATCACCGTTGCTGCTACCCCCCTTTTTTCTAATGTAAATATTTTTTGTTTTTATAAAACCAAGCGTTTCTAAGGCTCTAATAGTTTTAGATATATACTTAGTATTACAAGAATATAACTCAGCTAACTCCTTGTAAGAGGTGATAAAAGAAAAACTAGAATCATCGCTGTAACTATACCCACCTAAACCAAAACCCTTTTTCGCCAATAACATATAGTTTTTATAACAACTAGTATAAAAACCCAGCCACATAACTTTTTGCCTAGAGTTCGGATATTCATTAGAACTAATGATCTTAAGGAGGTCATAATTAAGTTTAATAAATAGCTTGGTTCTATCTAAATAAGACCTTTTGCACTCAATGAGTGGGTTGTAGGGAGTATGATCTCCCACCCTATCCAAAGATTTCTCATTTAAACGATTAAATACAGAAGTAGGTAAAGTCGGAGTAATAAGGTTTCTGTTGTTTCTGCCTATTTCATCAAAATCTTTGTTTATAATAAAATAACCTTTCTTTACTAAGCTTTGCTGCATAGTAAAAACTAAAGACCGAGAACATCCAAGATATTCAGCCCAGTCCTCGCTCGGCAGGGAGCAATACCTACTGTAACCCTTATTCTTTCTGATTAACGCAAGACTATCAGCTAGTAAGTAATAGAGTTTCTCGCAAGAAGTGAGGTTAGTTGTTGTAATGATGTGTTCAAGCACGCAGCCTGTGATCGGCGCGTAGGATTTGGTCTCTGTAAGAGAATAAAATGTAGTAAGATTTTGCTTGATAGGATCGTTAAAGTTGAAGGATAGAAGATTATCTATGATAAATGGTTGAGAATTACTCTCAAATAGTGATAAACTTTGCATTTTTTGCCCCTGTTATGGAGCTAAAACCTAAAAAAAACTTTACTTTATTCCCTAATATTGATAAAATATGAGTTAGTACAAATAGCTGGTCAAAACTTTTGTATATATTTAAATTAGGGTGCTATAGTTCTTAGAGGGGCTTAGCACCTTTTTTATTATATTATAATTTCATTTTTAGTTTTACCAATTATATAATATAAAAAATTATAATTGCAACAATTAAATGAATTAAATAGAAAATTTGTTGCATTAGGTAGATTTTGTTAGTATACAATTAAATATATCTTAATTGTATACTAACACTATGAATAAATTTTTTTCTCAAGCAATCATTTGTTATATAGCTGATGTGTTACCATCTGCGGTAAGTAGGTATATAACTCAGAATCAAATTTTGCATGAAGATGGAAATAATAGTAGAAAAAAATATAGTTATGAGACTACTAGAAAAATTATAAACCATTTTGGTTTTGATAAGCTAATAGCTAAGAAAAAAATCCATGTTTTTTTTAATTTTAAAGGTGGAACTGGAAAAACAAGTTTATGTTTTCAGTTATCATCATTTTTTGCATTATGTGGTTTTAAGGTTTTAACCATTGATTGCGATCCACAGGCTCATCTTTCTTATTCATTTGGTTTAAATATATACGATGATTATATAACTTTATATGACATTGTAGTAAATAAGGTAAAATTTGAAGAAGGAATAAAAGAAATATATCCTAGCTTGGATTGTTTGCCTTCTAATTTATCATTAACGAGATTAGAGCTACCATTAAGTCAAATGGCAAATAGAGAGAAAGTATTTGGTAAATTACTAGAACCAATAAAGAGTAAATATGATTTTATTTTTATAGATACTAACCCCACAATTAGTACTCTTAATAGGAATGTAACATTAGTAGCTGATGAATTAAATATTGTTTGTGAGACTCAACCATACAGCTTGAAAGGATTAGAAATTTTAATAGATGAAATTAATAATTTCTCAGAAATTATGGAATCTAATATTAGTCTTAAAATCATCCCTAATAAGTACGAATCAAAAACAGCTACTTCTCAAGAAGCTTTAGGCAAACTCCGAGCCGATTATAAAAATCTTTTGATGAATTCAGTAGTAAGAAAATGTGAAGATATAAATATTTCAGCTAAAAAAAGAGAGGCGGTATTTTTTTGGTGTTCTAAAAACTCTACGGCTTTTGAAGATATATGCGATTTAGGAAGAGAGATGATATATAATTCCACTATAAAGAGTAGTAAATAATGGATATAAAAAATGCAAAAATACGTATTCCTCAGGAGATTCCAGAGTTAAAGACTGGGAAACTAAGAGTTAGTGCATATACAGAAGATTATAGAGGAGAGTTCTATAATATTTCTGTTGATAAATTGATACCATTCAAAAATCAAGCAAGGAGATATTTCGATCAAGGAAGTTTAAAATCTCTTTCAGATACTATTAAAGAGCATGGAGTGAGGCAACCTCTTACAGTAGTGTCTGCAGATAATGCGGATGGCCAATATGAAATTGTAAGCGGAGAGAGAAGATATAGAGCCGCATTATTAGCAGGATTAAAATCAGTTCCATGTATTATATTGCATGATAGAGCAAAAGCTGAAGAAATAGCGATAATTGAAAATATACAAAGAGAAGATTTACACCCTATAGAGTTAATGAAAGCTTACCAAAGTCTTTTACAAAGAGGTGTTTGTTCATCAATGCAAGAGATAGCTGATAAATTGAGTGTAGCAAAATCCTCTGTTGTAGAAATAATCAATCTTAAAAACCTAGAAGAAAGCACGAAAGAGATACTACTTAATAACAAAATATCAAATAGAGATTTTTTACGCGCTCTTTCTAAATCAAATAAGAGTGAACAGCAAAAACTATTAGATGATTATTTAAAAAACAAAGTAATTAAACCAAAAAACAAATCTATAAACAAGAAAATAAAAATAATCAGTATAGTATCTGAAAATGACAACCTAACTTTAGACCATAATCAAGTAAACAAACTAACGCATGCACAAACAAATCAACTTAAAAATTTATTAACAAGTCTTTTAGAACAATTATCAATATAAGTATCGGTCGCGGTCGCGACCGATACTTACACTTTGTTAAACGATGAATTTGGATTAAAAGGACAGATTGAATTTAATGTTGTTTATAAAAAATAAATCATATATCCAACAAACTAGTGTTTTCCAATAGGGCAGGGTGAATGGAGAAAATGAGGTAAAAAAGTGGCTAAAAATTATACGGAAAATACGCCGCTTTTACAAAGTTGTACGAAAATAGGAATTTAAAGGTTTTTCGTACAACTTGGCTTTTTATATAGTTTCGTTGTGATCCTGTCCTAATAGAGCAGGGTGGTAATTGTCGTAATCGAAATTATGACGTAGGTAAATGATATGACATAATATCACCGTTAAATCCACTTATCTCACCCATAGCTTCAACTTTAAACTTTTCTGAGATGTTGACTCCTAAATAAATTTTATTAGCAAAATCTTTAATTGCCTTATAGTTCTTAGCCTGCTCAAGAGCCTTAGTCACATTACTTGAATGCTTTACTTCAATTATCATACCAAATTTTCCGCTTCGTATCATAACATCCATTCTGCCATTGTCGCTTTTAAGAGGCTCTACCACTATTTTTTTAGTTGTCTCTTCAGTTGAAACTCTGGCATCGCGCACTTGAAATGCAATGGTATTCAACAACGAATGCACAGCGTCTTCATTAAAATAGATTCCAGTATCGCGCGTATCTCCTTTTGGCAAAAATAATTTTTCGTTGCTAAATAACTGTTTAAAATTATCAAAAAATTTGTTAAGTGCTTGAACCGCTTTTTCTGAAGTTTCTGATTCTGATAAAGATTTTAGGGAATTAGTAGACTCTCTGATTATATCAAAATCAAAATTGTATTTTTGCTTAAAATATTCATGCATTCTGTTCTGCATAACAGACTTTATTTCCATATTAGGAAATACCATTTTATTTTGATCCTGTTTGTCAAGTGTAAGGTAACCTGTAACAAAAAGGTAATGAAAAAAAATGTCTGCCATTTCGTCTGTTACATCAAGATCAGCACCTGCGTTTTTGAGTTTTATCAGGGCTTTAAAATCGTCTGATACAAACTCCTCATTTAAATCACGTGTTTTTAAAGAAACAGATCCTTTGTTTAATAAGGACTCTATTGTCGTGCCAATTTTGTCTAAATTCAACATACTAGCGGTAAAAAATTCTGTAGTGGCTCCACTTTTCTCCCAGTATGAAACTGTTGAAAGGTTTGCGCTTTTTTTATTATAACTGTCATTAAGATAATGTATAGAAGACCATACATTATATTTTTCTAACTTCTCACCCCTATTACCCATTAAATTATATCCGTTGTACCATGCTTTCATTTGGCTCTTGCAAAGTTCCTTGACTTCATCTTCTTTAAAAAAATGGTTAACTAATTCTTCTATTTCATTATCTTCACCATCTCCGTTTAAGCCATAATATTGGGCATATTTATAGTTTGTAATATTAATTTTGGTGGCGTTATTAAATCCAGAACCTACACCACTTTGCGCAACTGGTAATACACCAGTCACTACACCTTTTTCAAGGTGAGCACTATTATCTTTAAAAACTGCTTTGAAAAGCGATTTGAATAATGCCTCAGTTTCTTTTTGTGTATTGTCATCGCAGTTCATATAAGCATTATTTATAGCGGCATCATACTCATCAATTAATACCCATACTTTTTGATCCCAATGTCGGTGCAGCATTTTAGTTAAATATTTTAAGCTGTTTGATATATCGTGGTCTGTTAAAGACTGTGATGAATTCAAACCTATGTATTTCTCCATTAAATCTTTATAGTTTCTATCAAGCTTATCGCTTTCTAATAAATAGCTATGCTCTTCAAAAGCATTTTTTAATGCATCTTTTATCCCATCCTTGATACGATCAATATTTTGACCTTCTGCATTTCCGAAATTTATAAAGATTACAGGGTATGTACCTCGTATCTCATTAGATTTAATTTTTACAGGATTAAACGGATTATCTTTGGTAACCAAAATCTCTTGCTTAGAAATAGCAAGTCTTTTTTCAAAGATTTTTTTGTTAAGGTCTTCGTCTGTTTTATTGTTAGATAAAAACCTTTTTAACATATCCATATTACAAGATTTACCCCAACGTCTAGGCATAGTAATAAGTAAAACTTCGGACACGTCTTCTATTACTTCTTTTATAAATAAGCTTTTATCGGCAAAAATTGTGCTCTTTGTGACTAATTTTGCAAAATCCCCCCCAGCCTGTATTTGCTTAGTTTTCTCAGATTGATTAAAATTATTAGTTACAGTTGAAAATTGTCTAGACATAGTTTGCTTCATCTTTTGATATTGAATAAAGTTATTTATCCTAGAATTACTGACGTAATTAAAATCATCATTAATTTTTTGTTGCATTAGTGAGGGTTTATACTGCAAGGTTAGTTGCTCTTCATTTCCTCTAATAGTGGTTTTATCTTTTATACTTTCTAAAGTATCTGCTCTTCTGCATAAAGTGTCTAGGCTTTTGACCCCTTCCTTAATCATATCTTTTTTAAGATAAGGAGTCGTTTGTTTCATCAAAGCATTATAAACTGATTTCATTGCAATAACCTATATTGTCACATGCGCAAAGTTGTAGATCTAATCTACAACTAGCTGATAGTTATATTATGCGTTAGATTCCGATTTTTTTCAAGAGCTAAATTCGGATTATCAGACTCCTAGTGAATCTCCACGGGTTTACTACACCCGTGGTATCACGTCATCTTAACAGCTGAGTACAAGCTGCGCTTGCCCTTTATCTTGTTGAGACTCAGGGTTTTCTATATCCCCGAGCTTACACACGGGGTTTTGCATTTGTAATATAAAATTCTTCCGGCTTTATCTCAAAATCAGTCGATAATTTCTCAGGAATTATTTGCTCAAATCTTATCATAATTTGTACTTATTGCTTGAGTCCGTTAGAGTGCTGCTCACTATATCATAACATCGGAGACAGTCAAAAAGCGCCTAAAAAAGTTGTGTACTAAATCGAAAATTAATATATAGTAGACAGTATAGTCTACTATTCGATTTAAAGAAATCATAAGTGCTTCAATTTCTGTAATTGATAAACCTATAATTTTAGCTATTTTTTCTGCTGAATCACCGTCTAATAACATAGCTTTAGCAATTTCGATGTCGCGTTCGGCCTTACCTTCGGCCTTACCTTTTTCTTCTGCTGAAATTAAATAATCCCGCCCTTTCATCGAGTCCATGAGGTAAGTA
>CAMCXV010000043.1 GCA_945883665.1 Rickettsia typhi
CTGACGCGAATATAGCCGATTGTTCTCATTTTTGACATTTATAGTAATAACCTGAAAATACTATTATTTTTATAAATATAATATAGGATTACGCAACCCTTATTGCTATGAATAGTTTAAAAAAATAACGGCCGTTTTTACTATAAAAATAAGGTCTATTTGTCGAAATATTTACTTCAGTGATTTACTTTTTCCTGTTTCTCTTGGAATATGGCCAAAAGCAATAATCGGCTTAATTTCATGTAGACTTGCAGGCACTCCAATTGTAATTATATTATGTCCATATTTTTTATTAACCAGATCTACCACTTTTGATAAATGCTCTTGCTTTTTTTGGTTATGAAAATCACCGAAACTTAACTGTGCGGACTTTTTTTGTAAACCGTGTAGGCTAACACTGATTTTTCTAATATTTTTTAGATTGTTTGTTTTGATAAGATTATCCCAGCTTTTAAGAACTATTTTTAGTAATTTATTATTGTCACAGGATTGTTCGGTTTTTATTCGATCTTTAATTGATTTCCGAGGCATCGTCTCTAGGGTGAGTAAAATACTATTAGTATATAAAGCTTGAGATCTCAGTCTATTTGCCGCTTTTAATATTAAGGTAACTAAAATATTTCTAGCAATGTCTACCCCCCTTGATTCTGGAGCTAAAACCTGACTATGCCCTATGCTACTATTTTTTGTTTCCTCAAGAGGTAAATCAGCTCCTCGGATCAAATGCCACACCTTTTCGCCCCATACATTCCCCCATGTTGTTTTTAATTTGATCGCATCTAATTTACAAAGTTCTTCTATAGACGATATACCGCTTTTTAATATTCGCTCTTGGGTCTTTGCTCCTATGCCGGGCAAGGCATTTAGTTTTAATTTGTATAGTGCTTCTGGTAGTTCATCTGGCCTGATTATTACTAGTCCGTCAGGTTTTTGCATATTTGATGCTATTTTAGCCAAATATCTATTAGGAGCTATACCGATAGAGCAACTAATATAGTCGCCGACATTGGTTTGTATCGTTTTTTTAAGTATTCGAGCAATGGTCATAGCCTCTTCTGGCAAACAATACTTACCAGTTAGGCGACAAGCCCCCTCGTCTATCGAGAATATATGATCTACTTTTAAGTACAGGTCAATTTCCTGAAATATTTTATCGTGATATTCAACATAAACTTTATGCCTTGCTTCTAAACAAATGAGTTCAGGGCATAATTTCTTAGCCTCGTATATTTTTGTACCCGTCTTAATACCGAGTAGCTTGGCCTCATAACTTGCCGCTATAGCACAAGTGCTATCTGATAATAACGGCACTACAACCACAGGTTTATATCTTAAATCGGGATTGAGCTGCTGTTCTATGGTGACAAAATAACTATTAATGTCTATGTAAAGCCAGTTTAGTTTATTTTCTATGCAGAATGCCATTTGGTTATTAAAACTTTGAATTTTCTTTCCTTGTCATGGAATGTACGCTAATTATAATAGACGTTATTGTAAAATTTAGATTTATTATTAATAAGATGCAATTTCAAGATAGTGTATGTAGATGCAATTGGATTAAGGACGATTCTGATTACCTAAAGTATCACGATGAAGAATGGGGTGTGCCTCAATATGATGATCAAAAGTTATTTGAGTTGCTGGTATTGGAATCGGCAGAAGCTGGGTTAAATTGGCTTATGATTCTAAAGAAGAGAGAGAATTACAGATTAGCCTATGACAATTTTGACCCTAATAAAGTTGCAGAATTTAATGAAGAAAAAGCATTAGAGCTGTTAAATCATAAAGGGATAATCAAAAGTAAGCTAAAGATAAAATCATCTATACAAAATGCCAAAAGATTTCTAGAGATACAAAAGCAATACGGTTCTTTCAGTAATTATATTTGGCAGTATGTTGACCATAAGCCGATCCTGAATAACTGGCTTAGATCAGAAGATGTGCCGAATGAAACAGCATTGTCACTAGCTATTTGCAAAGATATGAAGAAAAGAGGTTTTACGTTTATCGGCTCAAGAATTATATATGCATTTATGCAGGCTATCGGCATGGTTAACGATCACCCTGCATATTGTTTTAAATATCATAAAAACCAAAATGGTGTTAATGCATAATTTAACCAAATCACGCGCACTGTAAAAATGGATATTAAAAAGCACCATATTCCAGAGTTTATTACCCTTAACAAATTAGGTGATGCAACTATTGTCTATGTTAGACAGAGTCAAAAGGCAAAGCGAATTGCTATTAGAATACGCCATGAAAAAGTAGAATTGATAATACCCAACAATAATTTAAAAAAGGCGCAGGATTTTTTATTCGATAAAGAATCTTGGATTAGAAAAAAACTAGCAACCCACCAAAAACCAGTTATCAATAATTCAGATAGCCTAGTTATTTTTGGCTCAGAGTGCTCGCTTCAATATATTAATACCCCAGATAAAAAAGTACATTTTGATAATCAGAGCATTATTGTATATTCTCCTGCCGATCATAAAGCAAAAACGTTAAAACAATTTTTGGCTGACTTCCTGCTTTTGAAAATAAACCAAATTGTTCAAGATATAAGTAATCAGCAAAATTTGCAATTTGCAGAAATAAAAATATCAAACAACAAAGGTACATGGGGCAGTTGTAGCAGCAAAGGTAGATTATTTTTTAGTTGGCGATTAATCTTTGTGCCATTAGAAACTTTATATTATGTTATTGTTCATGAATTGTGTCATTTAGTAGAAATGAATCACAGCAGTAGATTCTGGAATTTAGTCTCAACTCTTTGCCCTGATTATAAAATTCATAAACAATGGTTAAAGGAAAATAGCTTCAGATTACATCATTATAGTAATAATTTAGATGGGTCATAAAAATTAATACAATTATGTACAGGCTCTATCAATATATTAAGCATAAAGCTTTTGCTTTAAATAAATCTGGTATCAAAGCATTTTATGCAAAATATATGATTATAATCGGTACGATGGGTCAGGTGATGCATTATATCCAAGCTTGGAAAATATTTACTACAAAGTCAGCTTCTGACATCTCTTTAATCGCTTATATAATCAGCTTTTTTCTTTTGTTAAATTGGATGATATACGGTATCAGTATCTCGTCAAAGCCTCTTATATATGCAGAAATAACGGGGCTAGTCGGAGCAATAATTGTTATAATTGGTGTTATTATTTATTCTTAGTTATAATTCATATAGAATGTTTATGGAAAATAATATTCCAAAAACCTGAATTCAAGCAGGCTTCTCTACCAAAAATATTGACACTAGTTTTGGAGCAGATTTTAGAGAGGAATAGTTGAAAAAATGGATTTTTGTTTTGGGACACCAAAAACATGTGTTTTTTGAGAAAATTAATTTTTTATTTGTCTTAGATGTTATGGTTAGAAATTTAGATTTAAAAAGAAAGCAGGATCATATATCTATTAATCTTAATAAAGACGTTCAGTCAAAGATAAAAAGCGGATTTGAACGTATAGAGTTTGTACATAATGCTTTACCTAACCTTGATTACTTAGAAATAGATATAAAAACCACATTCCTTGGTAAAACATTAGAAGCGCCTCTAATTATTTCCAGCATGACAGGTGGCACTGACCATGCTAAAATAATTAATCAAAGATTAGCATCAGCTGCTCAAGAAGCGGGAATTGGTATAGCACTAGGTTCTATGAGGGTTTTGTTAGAAAATTCTGAAATTTTACATACCTTTTCAATAAGAGACATAGCTCCTGATATTTTATTAATGGCTAACATTGGGGCAGTCCAACTTAACTATGGTACAACAGCTAAAGACTGCCAAAGACTAGTTGATCTCATAAAAGCAGACGCTTTAATCTTACACCTCAATGTTTTACAAGAATTAGTACAACCTGAAGGTAATAAAAATTGGAAAAATATACTTTTAAAAATTAAAGAAGTCGTAGAGTATCTTTCAGTCCCTGTAATTGTAAAAGAAGTGGGGTACGGTATATCACAAAAAGTAGCGCAAGAGTTAATTGATATAGGGATTGCGGTTATTGATATCGGCGGAAGTGGCGGGACTTCATGGAGTCAAGTGGAATCCTATAGAGCTAAAAATCAGATACAAAAGCGCATAGCCGAAAGCTTTATTAACTGGGGAATTCCTACTCTAGATTCTCTGCTTATGGTTAGGTCGATATCAAATGAAATACCAGTTATAGCCAGTGGCGGTATAAAGTCAGGAATAGACGGGGCTAAAGCTATTCGTATGGGAGCGAATATTTTTGCACTAGCTCAGTCTTTCTTAAAAGCGGCAAATATCTCAGACGAAGCTATATGTAATGAAATTAAGCTAATAATAGAACAGTTGAAAATTTCTATGTGCTGTACGGGAGCGATCACGTTAAGTCATTTAAAAACTGTCGAAATAGTCGAAAAGTAGACACACCTTCTATATATATGCCAATTTGCGTTTAGTACACAAGTTTTTTGATTACTTTTTGGCTGTCTCCAAATTTATAAGTTAACAGACAAGCTACTTGACCCAAAGTCACGAGGTTTAACTCTCTTGATTAATATTTATTAGTATTATATAATGGCTTTAGTGGTAACTAAAAAATATGAGGTTAATATGAAAGCTAAAAAATCAAAGGTAGATATTAAAACGTTAGCTCAAAATTTAGAGCAAGATGCAAGAAATGGAAATATTGAACACGCCCTAGATTTACTCAATCAAAACAAGGTATTGATTAAAAATTTACACGGCGATCAATCTAAAATTATTGAATATTTTTATTTGCCATATTCTGTAGCGTACGAAGAAAGTAAGTTTGAGTTTTGTTCACAATATCAAAAAACGTTAAATGACTTAAGCGGATTAGATAGTGCGCTTTTTAATACTGAAGATTATTAATGTAAGTAAGGCACTAGCAGGTTTTTATGGCTAAATGGCATGAATTATACGATTATTCAAGTGATGATGGTAGTAATATGCCAGAAGGTTACCATTTAAATGATAAAATAAAAAAAGAGTTCGTAGCAATACAGCAGAAAATCTTTGATGCCCAAACTAAAATACATAATTATAAAACAAAGAAGAAATTAGCAAAAAAGCAACTAGAAGATAAAGAAAATATTGAACAAGAGTTACAAAGCTTACAAGATATAAATAATAACAACAATAATTTGACTAATGTTAATAAGTTTTTACATTTTGTCGGTAGTATAGTTTATCATTCTCAAGATTCTGAGTATTTTGTTGAAAAGAAAAATATAATAAAGTTTATACAAAAGAAACCTTCTATAAAAAAGACTGTCTTTAGAGAAGATGGCGATAGTCATGTACTGGCATTAAAAAATCAACCTTCATGCGAAGTTTCGTCAGCGAAAGAGTTGATATTACATAGAAGATTAGTAGATAAGTCATTTAAATTAGAATTAAAAAATTTTAAGGAAGCAGAGCAGATAACTCCATATACTTTGAGTAATCAAGTCCATTTTTCAAAATTTCTTCCAACACGTATAGAAAACAATACTATAGGCGTATCCACAAAACCTGAACCTGGTAATAAAAAACAGCTATATAGAAAGTCTTATATTGCAGATTTAGCTTCTTATGATTCAGATAAAGATGATTATCAGAAAACCTTAAAATATAGGTGGAAGGATATAAATTTTGTAAAAATGAATAGTTTTTTAAAAAAAGTATTTAACGGTAAAGATGTTAGTCTAAAAGACCCCAATGTTGAGACGGCAACGGAAATAATTAGCTTATTGTTTGTTACTGAAACTAGCAGAAATTCTACAACTTTTTTTACCGCTCCTATATTTCTTGAGTTATTAGCGGCTGATGAAATAAATCTAACTACTATGCGCTTTGATGATAATTTTCCGATGGCTATGAAAGAAGCAGTTGCAGCTAGTAGGCATTTAGATTTTTTGCACTTCGATAAAATAAAAGACATTTATGACTATATGAAAGGAGGAGCAGAACAAGGTAAAAAATTACTTTTAAAAGAAAATGAGTTGTTTTTTAAATGGTTAAAGTTAAAAGGAATAGATAGTACTCCAAAACAATGGGGTGCCGAAATTCAAAAGCTCATTTTGGATTGGTATGGTATTGCAGTAAAACTAAAAGCTGCTGGGTACAAGAAAGAAGGATTTGAGGAAGACGATGATGAAGATATTTCACCTCATAAAAATGATCAAGGTTTTCAAAAACAAGAAAAATTAGTACAAAATTTAATACAAACATGCATCGAGTATGATAAATATCATTTATCTGATTTTGCAAACTCCTGCGATCTAAGTGAAAGGAAAGGTATTTTAGAGACTCTAAAATACTGGTATATAGAGCCGATAGTTAAAATATTAATTAATAGCAAAGAGGAGTTGAGTGAATATTCAGCACTTCACATTTTGAGGCTTATTCTACAAGACATAGAATGTACTCAGTATGGAAATACTATTTTTTATGGTTCAAGTGCCTCAAAAGATTTTCTTGAAATAAATAAAATTTTCTATGAAACCACATTAACTTTTAAAGAGATAAAGAAGATTTTTTTAACAGTGGACTACATAATAAAAGAATATTTATCCCATATTGAACATCAAGAAACAGAATTTTTTGGGTTATCGCAAGAAAGTACACAAATGACTTATAACGATTTTTCTTATAATCAAGACAACTATACTAATTCTATAAAATATACCCAAGCTCATAATTCCGATTATGAAAAGCAATTAGGTGGAGACTTAATTTTTGCAAACTTAGATGAATAAATTTAGCGCATTAGACTCAAGAAAATAGCATGAATAATCTATTAAGGAATGACGTGTATTATCAATCTCCATCTTTACTAGAATTTCAAAGTAAGGAGGCTTCTTGATGTTCAACCAGCTTATAACTCAGGCAATCAAAGAACGCCGCAAACTACATTTCACCTATAAAAGCAAAGGTCGCATAGTCGATCCGCATGTATTTGGCATCAACACTAAGGATAATGAGGTCGTGCTATGCTGGCAAACTGGTGGGCAATCCTCTAAGAACGATTTGCCCAATTGGCGTATGTTTAAAACGCATAAGATTCAAGGCTTACACATAGGCGATGAGCATTTCATCCCTCAGCGAGAACGGCATGACACATTTGAGTCCGATATACGGATTACGTATGCAGCAGTATGACATTCGCCCGTTGTCCGTTATTAAATGAATCATTGTAATTTGTGTAAAATATTCCTTTCCCTAAATTTTAGGCGACATAATCTGAAAATACTATAAGCTGAGTCATCTTAATTGCCTACGCTAACGTTTATTGGGCAACTGTTAACTAACCGACAAAATAAATTAACCGCCTCAAGTTGCTCGATGTTACTAGCTGCTGTTTCCAGTAAAGAAGGACTATAAACAACTATCGCCATACATTGAGCTCGCGAAACGGCAACATTAATACGATTTTTATCAAATAAGAATTTCATTCCCCGCGCAGACTCATTAGAATTACTGGCACACATACTTAAAAAAATAATAGGAGCTTCCTGCCCTTGAAACTTATCAACGCTCCCTACTTTAGCTTGCTCACCCAATACCGATTTCAATTTATTTACCTGATGATTATAAGGTGCAACAAATAGCATATCGCTCCAATCAATTAAACGATCTACCCCGTTCTTTGCGGTAAAAACACGTCCGATTAATTCATGCGCTAGTAACACTATTTTCTTAACTTCCTCTTCGCTTGCCTGTGTATTTCCCTCATGAGAAACCAGCACGGGGATAATACCCGCTTCTTTGTTTAAAATTCCTTGATATCCATCAGGCACTTTTATACATTGACGATCATTGTCTAGGTCTGATTCAAGTTTCCCTTCATAAATTGCATCACTGATAAATCGATTAACGGCAGAATGCATACGGTAGGTTGTTCCAAGAAAAATACCCATTGATTCAGCTATGGTAGGCGTTTTATGTAATAAATAATCTAATATTGACAACCCGCTATCTTCTGGATGACTTCCCTGCGACGGTTGCCCTAATTGCATTTGATCACCCATCAAAATAATATTTTTAGTAGAGCGACTCATGGCAATTAAATTAGCAACGCTTACTTGCCCAGCTTCATCAATAAAAAGATAATCAAACGCATTCTCTAGATCGCTTCGGGCAAACCCCCAAGCTGTTGTACCGATTACGCAGCTTGGCTGCAAATGAGTGGCTATATCTTCATTTTTATAAATATCGACACCAAGTTCGATTAATGTTTCGTCTGTATCTTTTGTACAAGCAAAATAGCCCGTGATCCCCTCTTCTTTGCAATATTTGACCGAACTCATTGCGAGTTTATGATTTAAAAATAGTCTGAAGTTTTCTTGTCTTCTGTAAAATTGATGACTTTTGTTTTTACATTGAAGATTTCGTGAATTTTATCGCTAAATTGCGCGATTTATTGCAATTTGAGCAGCACTCTTCCCTT
>CAMCXV010000044.1 GCA_945883665.1 Rickettsia typhi
TATATACCGAGCAGCTACAAGTAGCGCAGGACTATTCCACCCTATCGAAGGCAATAGGGATTCATATACTTAATTTTACTTCTATCCCAGAGACAAAAAATTATCATAATATCTTTCATATTAAAGAAAAAAACACGGGTTTATTATATTTTAAAGATCTAGAATTACATACTATTGAGCTAAATAAATTCACTCAAGATTCGAGTGAAAAACTAACGGATATAATAGCTAAAATCAAAAATTCTCTTGATATGTGGATTGCGTTTTTAACAAGAAATGATCTGCTAAATATTGATAATCTACCGAAAGAATTAAATGATAAAAGCATCAAAAAAGCTCTTGAAGTATTGCAAGTGATGAATTTTAATCCAGAAGAACGAGAATTTTACGAAGATCACCTAAAATGGCTCAGAATAGAAACTAATACACTCAAAAAAACAAGAGAAGAAGGGAGAGAAGAAGGGAGAGAAGAAGGGATTGCTATAGGAGAAACTAGGGGAATCGAGAAAGTGGCAATTTCTATGTTAAAACAAAAGATAGATGATTCTTTGATTCAATCAGTTACCGGTTTTTCTCAAGATGAATTAAACAAACTTAAAAATAAACGATAACTTGTACAAATTAAAATTTAATCCTTAGAATAGCCCAAGTAAACTATCAATAATATTATGGTGATTTGTAATGGCAAGCAGAACTTCAATAGTAATTAAAAGAACAATTATCACTTCTAGTCTATTTGAATGTCTGTGATTAAGATCGCTTGATAGAACGGTGTAAAGCTCGTGAATTAGATTTAGATAGTTATTTAATATACCTTGTCTTAAAATAATATCTTGAAATTCAACAGTCATATTGTAGATAGGCTCAAAACTTGGTCTGCGCCAGAAAAATTCTGGAATATCTAAAATATCGCTATGTAGATTTATTGAAAATCTGGCATTGAATAATTTCCCTAATTGCTTTGATAGTTGTGATCTAGACAAGGAAACACGACCTGTTTGCGCCAATTCTTTCTGTATAGGTTTTGTATGCTTCAATAATTTAATCACTGACTCTTCAAGTTCGTTTAGTTTTACAGATTGCGCAAGTGCATGCGATACTGATAATTTTACTAATGTAGATTTGTCCCCAAGGATTATTATATTTTTTTCTTCATTGATGTAAGTTCTGTCTTCTGTGCTATTATAGTCAAAATCAATAAACTCGGAGTGAGCTTCTTTTAGTTTTCTTTTTTCTATAAAAGTAAGATTCTGTAAAATTTCTTCTTCTTGGGTTTCAGTTGCTCCCCAAATAATTACACATCCAAAAGTAAATAGGAACACGTCTATTGGATTATCAGATTTGTCATTGTTTATTTGATAATGCAGGACTTTGTCAATAAATTCTGGATTAGAGACTGTTTTTGCTAATATAGAAATTGTTTCCGGAGTTAGCGTATATTCTTCAGCAGTGCAATAAGACGAACATCTCATGATTAATATTTAAAAATTTATGTTTAAATTCTATGCTTCAAAACCATTATTGTCAAACTAATTTCAATTATTGATATTTTTAGTCGTTGACCAACTGAAAATGTAGCTTATACATTAAAAAACTATGTGGTAGATTGAAGCCTATTGCTTTTATTGGCAAAATAAGTTTTAATAAATCAAAATTAAAAATAAAAATATATGTTAAGAAACACTTCATCATCTTATGGGTTAATTACTAAGATATTTCACTGGTCTATAAGTTTGTTGATTATTAGCATGTTAATAGTAGGATTTACTATGACTTCAATGGAAAATTCACCTGATAAATGGGAATTATACTCCATGCATAAGGCGACAGGGATTGTTGTTCTTTCATTAGTAAGTTTAAGATTCTTATGGCGCCTAAGTAATGCTAGATTGGACTTGCCAACAGACTTGCCTTTATGGCAGAAAGTAGCTTCTAGGGTAACCCATTATCTACTTTATGTCTTTATGTTTCTTATGCCAATTAGCGGTGCATTGATGTGTATATTAAAAGGTAAGGAAATAAATGTATTTAGTTTATTTACTATTCCAGCTTTAGCAGAAAAAAATATTCCTTTAGCCCATTTCTTTAATAATATACATGGGATTACTGCTGTTGTGTTTGCAGGATTAATAAGTTTGCATATAATTGCTGGATTGTATCATCATTTTATACGAAAAGATAATATACTTACTCGTATACTTTAAATTATTAGGGGTCTTTATGAATTTAAATAATGTTATAAAAAAATCAATTCTAGATTCTAGAATTGCAAAAGTTGTTTTTGGTATATTGTTAATATTTCTCTGTGCTCAAGTGCAAATTCCTTTGGAGCCAGTACCTATAACGCTTCAAACAGTTGGGGCTTTAATAATTGCTCTTTGCTATGATAAAAAAGAAGCGGTTCAGTCAATGATTGGATATGTATTACTGGGAGCAATCGGTTTTCCGATGTTTTCAGGTTTCTTATCTGGATTAACTATATTGCTTGGTACTAGAGGTGGATATATTTTTGGAATGGTTTTCTGTGTTTATTTAGTTGTAACTATGAGAGAAAAATTCGGTGAAGATACGATGCTAAAATTATTGACATATAGTGTGATTGGCTCTTCTTGTATATTTGTATTTGGCATAACACAGCTTGCATTATTTGTTGGCTTGGAAAAAGCTATAAAATTTGGTTTGTTACCATTTATTATTCCTGGAATAGTCAAAGCTATATTTACCGCTTCTTCCGTTCAGTTATTAAAAAGAAACATCAAATGGAAGGAATAATAAAATTAATGGAAGGAATAATAAAATTTCGACCTCATCATTTTATGTGTACTCTCGGTTTTCAAGGTCATGGCTATTCTCTTGGTTTTGTAAAAAATTATAAAAAAATAGTAGAAAAACTAAATTTAGATGAAACTGCAATGATTGAGGTAGTGGGTAATATGGATGCTATATGCGCCCCTTGCCCCAATAAATTAAATGAAATATTATGCAAAACCCAAGATAAAATTACTAAATTAGATAATAGACATAAAGAAATTCTGCAACTCCAAGATGGTGAGATATTAAGCTGGAAAAGCGCAAAGATTAGAATAAAAAAACATATGACGGTTAAGAAATTTGATTATGCTTGTGATGGATGTTCATGGAAAGATTATGGTGTTTGTCAAAAAGCTTTAGAAAATTTGATAGCTGAATCTGAAATCTTGTAACAACAAGAAGCAATGATTTGAAATATAGATAAATACTTGACTATTTTAGTTGTGTAAGTTACTCTCAAGGTTGTTATTTTGAGGTTTTAAAGGGTTAATTAATATGATGCTCACAACTAAAAGCAGATATGCAGTTATGGCGATTTTAGAAGTTGCATCTAGTGATTCGAAAAAGCCAATGAGGCTCTCTGATATTTCTGAAAAACAAACTATACCTTTAAACTATTTAGAACAGATTTTTCTGAAATTAAAAAATGCTAATATAGTTAAATCAGTTAAAGGACCCGGCGGGGGATATTGTCTTAATTCCGCCTCTGAATTGCTTAATATTATTGAAATAATAGATGCTGTTGAAGAAAACACGAAAATGACTAGATGTTCTGTTGATAAAACATGTAGAAAAAATGGTGCTAAATGTATGACCCATGATTTATGGAAAGGTCTTGGTAACCAGATTCGTAATTATTTTTCATCTATTTCAGTTGCTGATGTTATATCTGGGAAAATAGATTTCCATATAATAAAAGGGTGATCAAACTATGATTTACCTTGATCATAATTCTACAACGAATCTTTTAGAAGAAGCTAAGCATGCAATGATAGCTGTGCTTGATAAACCCTTGAATGCTTCTGCTATACATGGTTTTGGCAGAGAAGGAAAAAGAATAATTGAAAAAGCAAGAAAACAAATAGCTGTTCTTTTGGGTATAGCAAATAATTTTCGTGATTATAATATTACTTTTACCTCCTCTGGCACGGAGGCAAATAATTTAATATTGTCTAATTTTAAAGATGATGATGTTTTTATTTCAGCTATTGAGCATGCTTCTATTTTAAAACACTCTGAATTTGAAAATAATATTCAGGTAATTAAAGTCGGTGAAAATGGCATTTTGGATCAAGAAGATCTAAAAGATAAGCTTTCTAAAAGTGAAGCTAACAGAAAATTGGTTTCAGTGATATTTGCTAATAATGAAACAGGAGTTATTCAAGATATAAAAGCGATCGCAAAAATAGCTCGTGAATTCGGGGCTTTTATTCATAGTGATTCTGTTCAGGCAGCTGGCAAAATATCACTCGATTTATTAGATGTAGACATTGATTTTGCAACAATCTCTGCTCATAAAATAGGTGGTCCAATAGGCTCTGGTGCTTTAATTAGCAAAGCAAAAATTCATTTAATTCCTCATATTATCGGAGGTGGGCAAGAAAAAAATCTTCGCTCTGGCACGGAAAATATAGCTGCTATTGCTGGTTTTGGGGTAGCAGCAGAAATTGTGGCAAAAGAACAAATATCAAGATATGAACATTTAAAAGAATTAAGAGATTATTTAGAAAAAGAAATAGTTAAAGATTTTCCTAATATAAAAATAGTAAATTTTAATTCTCCTCGTCTGCCGAATACTAGTTTAATTATTAATATCAATAAAAAGGCAGAAACACAAATTATTGCTTTTGACCTAAAAGATATAGCAATAAGTTCTGGAGCTGCTTGCTCTTCAGGAAAAGTAGGTTCGTCGAAAACTTTAGCTGCAATGGGTTTTAGTGAAGAGGAAAAAAATTGTGCTATTAGAGTATCGCTTGGTAATATGACGACAAAAAAAGATGTAGTTAAATTTTTAGAAATATACAGGGAACTAAATAGTTAAATATTATGGATATGAGAAATATAGAAGAATTAAAACAAAAGCTTCTTGATAAAAATTGTAGATTTCCAATTTATCTCGATAATCAAGCAACTACTCAAATTGATCCAAGAGTTTTTGAAGCAATGATACCTTATTTAACTACAAATTTTGGTAATCCTCATTCTAGAAGTCATGCTTATGGGTGGGATGCAGAAGAGGCTTGTGAGATTGCTAGAAAACAAGTTGCAGATTTAATTGGTGCAGAAGCAAAGGAAATAATTTTTACCTCTGGGGCGACTGAAGCAAATAATTTAGCTATAAAAGGAATTGCTAAATTTTATGGCGAAAAAAAGAAACATATTATAACTCTTATTACTGAGCATAAATGTATTTTAGATAGTTTAAGGCATCTTGAGCAAGAAGGTTTTTCAGTTACTTATCTACCAGTTATGGCAAATGGGATTGTTGATCTTTCGGTTTTTGAAAACGCAATTACTGACCAAACAATATTAGTTTCTATAATGGCTGTAAATAACGAAATTGGCGTAATACAACCTTTACAAGAAATAGGAAAAATTTGTCGAAAACATAAAGTGTTTTTTCATTCTGATATAGCACAAGCTTTTGGTAAAACCCCTATTAATGTAAATGATTTAAACATTGATTTGGCAAGTATTTCTGGACATAAAATTTATGGTCCAAAAGGCATCGGGGCTTTATATTTGCGAAAAAAACCAAGAGTTCGTCTTGCTCCTTTATTTAATGGCGGAGGTCAAGAAAGAGGTCTTCGTTCTGGGACTTTGGCACCATTTCTAACGGTTGGTCTTGGCAAAGCTGCATTAATTGCTAATCAGGAAATAGAAAAAGATTATCAACATGTTAAAAAACTTTTTGATAAATTCTTAAATAAAATTACTTCTGAGGCAAAAGATATCTATTTAAATGGCGACAAGCACAAGAGATATCCAGGTAATTTAAATTTAAGTTTTGCCTATATTGAAGGGGAGTCAATGATTCTTGCTATAAAAGATCTAGCAGTTTCTTCTGGTTCGGCTTGCACTTCAACTTCACTTGAACCTTCTTATGTTTTGCGAGCGATAGGTTTAGATGAAGCTCTTGCTCATACTTCCATTCGTTTTGGAATTGGTCGTTTTACGACAGAAGAAGAAGTTGATTATGCAATAGAATTGTTGTTATCAAAAATAAACAAACTCCGAGAACTTAGTCCTTTATGGGAAATGGTGCAAGAGGGTGTTGATATAAAAGAAATCCAATGGGCGGCTCATTAAATTAAAACTAGAAAGGGAAAATTATGGCATATAGTAAAGAAGTAATTGATCATTATGAAAATCCAAGAAATGTAGGAGTTCTTGACAAGCAAGATATTAACGTTGGTACTGGTTTGGTAGGAGCGCCAGCTTGTGGCGATGTATTAAAATTGCAAATCAAAGTTAATCAAGAAGGTGTAATTACTGATGCAAAATTCAAAGCATTTGGTTGTGGATCAGCTATTGCTTCAAGCTCTCTTGTCAGTGAATGGGTTAAGGGTAAAAATATTGATGAAGCAATGGAGATAAAAAATACAGAAATTGCTAAGCATTTATCTCTACCACCAGTAAAATTACACTGTTCTTTACTTGCGGAAGATGCTATTAAAGCTGCAATTAATGATTATAAACAAAAGCAAAATTAAAACTCATGAAAGCTGCTTCGCAAAGTAATTTACCTCAAAAGAAACAAATCATGGTTTTAACTGATAGCGCTGTTTCTCAGATAAAAAATCTACTTAAAAAAAGAGGAAAGCCATCTGTTGGCATAAGAATTGGAGTTAAATCTGGTGGTTGTTCTGGATTGAAATATTTCGTAGAATATGCTGACGAAAAAGGAAAATATGATGAAGTGGTTCAGGATCAAGATATAACAATCTTAATTGACCCAAAAGCCCTTATGTATCTTCTTGGTACTCAAATGGATTATGTTAGCGAGCAATTTAAATCTGGTTTTACTTTTTCTAACCCTAATGAAAAGGGTAAATGTGGTTGTGGAAGCTCCTTTAATGTATAAAGACAATCTACCATCAATTGCTAAATTAGCTGCTAAACATGGAATCATTCCTTTAAAAAAATTAGGTCAAAATTTTATTTTTGATGAAAATTTATGTGATAAGATTGTTAAAGCAAGTGGCATAGAAAATGATGATCTAATTTTAGAAGTAGGTCCCGGTCCTGCTGGTCTTACTAGATCGATTTTAAATTTTCATCCCAAGGAATTAATAGTTATTGAAATGGATGAGAGATGCATGCCTTTGCTTCTTGAAATCAAAAATATTTATCCAGCTCTTACGATAAAATATGCTGACGCTCTAAAGATAAAGCTGAATGATCTTATTAGTAATACAAAGATAAATATAATTTCTAACTTACCTTATAATATTGGAAGTGTATTGTTAATTTCATGGTTACATCAATTCGAAATGGTAAATAGCATGACTTTGATGTTGCAAAAAGAGGTGGTAGATCGAATCGTTGCTAAACCAGGAACTAGTGCTTACGGTAGGTTATCTGTTATTTGTCAAATTGTCTGTGATGTAAAAAAATGTTTTGACGTTAGCCCAAAAGCTTTCTATCCAGAGCCAAAAATCTGGTCTAGTGTAGTTAGATTAAAACCTAAAGAAGATGTTCCTAATCAAAATTTATTATCGAAAATTGAAAAAATTACAAATGTTGCTTTTTCTGGACGTAGGAAGATGATTAAATCGTCTTTGAAATCATTGTCTCCAGAGATTGGTAATATATTAATAAAACTTTCTATTAAGGATACTTTGCGTGCTGAAAATCTATCACCTCAAGATTATTTATCTTTGGCAAAAGCTATTTAAAAATAAGAATTTATATTAATCTAAAGTGATAATTACCTAAATCTATTAAATCACTAAACTACCATACCATTTACTTGATGATCCCAAAGATCCTTAAACTTACTATTAGGAATTGAAATTAGTTCTGCAAAGCTTCCATCTTCAATAATTGAACCGTTTTCCATGACAATAATTCTGTCTAAATGTTTTATAGTTGAAAGACGATGCGCTATAGCAATTACAGTTACATTGCTTGTTTCAATCATCTTATTGATGGATTTCTGAATTTCTTGTTCAGTTTTACTGTCAAGTGCAGAAGTTGCTTCATCTAAAATTAAAATAGGGGCGTTTTTAAGAATAGCCCTTGCAATTGCTATACGTTGGCGCTGTCCTCCACTTAGTTTAACGCCTCTTTCACCAACTAGAGTGTCGTATTTTTTTGGCAAAGTTTCAATAAATTTATGAATGTTCGCAGCAATGCTTGCATTTTCTATTTCAGTTTGCGTTGCATGCTCAACGGCAGCTGGTGTAACATTCTTTCTGTACTTTCGTTTTAAATCAGTAGCAAAATATATGTACAAGCTATTGTAAAGCGATAAAACACATTTTACCTTTTGAGTTAGAATTTAATATAAACAAGAGGGTAATGAATATGTTTTATCAAGAAAAG
>CAMCXV010000045.1 GCA_945883665.1 Rickettsia typhi
TTATTTTATTTTATTTCAAGTGCAAATCTAAATAAATGGTTAATTTTTTTAATTTAATACCGTTTCTACTTACCTATATTTGTATATTAGGAACTTGGTAATTTTTATTATATATAAAATAAATGATACATAAGAGAGCTGCAAGACTATACCAGGTAATTGCATATTCTAAGTGATCATTTCTTATGACATTTAAATAAGTAGAAGTAAGTGCTATAGCTCCTTCTGGAAGACTTAAGCTTCCTATTTGCATTAGATAGAAATCATTTTTAGTAATTCCTAATTTTTGTCTTGCTTCTTCTAAATCAAGTGTAAACCATACATTATTCTCAACATCATTATTTGGCATAAAAAATCTCTTTTCTTCCCCTTTCATGACAAAGGCAATTATTGTCTCTTCTTTGTTTGATAAAAAAGAACTTGCATTTTTTTTGGCACTTTGTGCTAACCAAGCTCTTGATACTAAATAAATATCTCCGAAATTATCTTTAAATGGAGACAAAAAATAATAGCCATCTTTTTCTGGATAAGCTGACCTTCTACCATACAAAAAGATATTTTGATTATCCAAAAAATGTCCCGTTAACTCTATTTTCGAATAAAAACCAATTTTAATCTCTGCTTTTGTGGTTTTGATTGGAGGTTTTTTAATATTTTCTTCAATGGTTGTAATAAAATTTTCTTTTTCTCTGAGGCGTTGTAATTGCCAATTACCAAGGGAAATTAAGATTAGCACACATAATGAAACGATAAAAAAAGTGATGATTTCAAATTTTTGACCAAATATAGAAAATTTTTTCATATAAGAATTATTTTGTTTTATTGATGCTAACTAGCTTAGTATAGTATCGATAGAGTATTTATTTGTCTAGTTTTTTACTATAACTTGCTGATGTCTGATTTAAAAACTATTAAAATAATCTTTTTTATAAAAAAGATTATTTGGCATTGATACGTTATTAAATCTCATATATTATATATTAATTAACTAATTATACCTAGTTTTAAGTTTATTCTTAATTGACTAAGAAAATATTTAAGAAAAGTTTATAAATAAAAATATGTTTTTTCTAACAACCAATATGAAATTAGGATTCAAAATATGGCTCTAGAATTCAAGGCACCTGAAAATGTTATTTTAAAACCAATTATCACAGTTTTTGGTGTTGGAGGGGCCGGTGGAAATGCTGTAAATAATATGATTAGGTCTAATTTGCAGGGAGCTAACTTTGTTGTGGCAAATACAGATGCTCAGGCACTAAGTCACTCAGAATGTGTTAATAAACTTCAACTAGGCGCTTCTTCAACAAAGGGTCTTGGAGCTGGTGCTTCGCCAGATGTCGGCAAACAGTCTGCGATTGAATCTGAAAATGAGATTAGATCTTATCTAGAAGGTAGTAATATGGTTTTTATTACTGCTGGCATGGGTGGTGGAACTGGAACAGGTGCATCGCCTGAAATTGCAAGAATAGCAAAAGAGCTTGGTATTTTAACAGTTGGTGTTGTGACAAAGCCTTTTTTATTTGAAGGTGCTAGAAGAATGAAAGTTGCTGAAAGTGGATTAACAGAACTACAGCAATATGTGGATACTTTAATTGTTATTCCGAACCAAAATTTATTCCGTATTGCTAATGAAAACACCACTTTTACAGATGCCTTTAAAATGGCTGATGAAGTTCTTCATTCTGGTGTTAGGAGTGTTACCGATCTAATTATTATGCCTGGTCTTATTAATCTTGATTTTGCTGACATTAAAACTGTAATGAGTGAAATGGGTAAAGCGATGATGGGAACGGGGGAGGCTTCTGGAGAAGAAAGATCCATAAAAGCAGCGGAATCTGCTATTGCTAATCCATTGCTCGATCATACTTCAATGTCTGGTGCTAAAGGTGTGTTAATAAACATTACCGGTGGTAAAGATATGACTTTATACGAGGTTGATAGTGCAGCAAATAGGATTAGGGAAGAGGTTGGAGATAGCGATGCTAATATTATTTTTGGATCCACTTTTAATCCTGATTTGCAAGGTGTTATAAGAGTTTCTGTTGTTGCAACTGGTATAGATTCAGAGTCGGTTAATATTGCTCGTAATGAGCGTCATGATTTTTCTATCAAGGAAGAAAAAAATGAAGAAAATATTTTATGTAACGAAGAATTTTCTGCGGAAATAGAAGAAATTCCAGTATATCAAGGTCATGATGATGAAAAAAACGATAATATGTTTAATAGTGAAGCTGATTTACAAGATAAAATAACAAAATTGTCAGCTCAAATAGATTTAGAATCTCAGGAAAATCTTAAATCACCCACAGCTAGTATTTCTCCTGTTTATACTGAATTATCGAGCTTGCCAAAAAAACCGTCTTTATTAAAACGTATGTGGAATTCGCTGAAAACAGCCGAATCTAATGAGATGCAAAGACCAGCGGAGATTCAAAATAGTAATATTCATGATGATAGAAAGGATAATGTGATGCCTACTCTTTCGAAGAATAATTCTCAAATTCAGGATGTGCCATCTTTTTTAAGAAAAAAATAGACTATTTTGGATAAGCATGGCTTATCAAATTATTACATGCTCTTTTACAAAAAACATTATACTTTGGCGATTGTCACAAGTTTTACTTTGCTGACATTCGCTTTTTTTAAGACTTTAGCACATTCAGTACTTGTTGCTCCTGTTGTTATAACATCATCAACTAATAGAATAACTTTGTTTTGAATGTTAAAATTTTTATTAAATTGAAAACTACCTAGTAAATTTTGAGCCCTTTGTTTTTTATTTAACCCAACTTGATTTTTTGTCATTCTTTTTTTTATTAATAGATTAGGAATAAAAGGCTTATGTAATTTTTTGGATAATTCATGCGCTAATATCTGAGGAGGGTTGTAATTGCGAAAAATACGTTTAAATTTATGCATAGGGACAGGAGATATGATATCCACATCTTGTAAATCTTCTAAAAATCTGTTTCTAACAAGTTTAGCAAATAATTTTGCTAAACTTGTTTTGTCATTATATTTAAAATTGTGAACCAATTTTTTTGTTTCCGGAGAAAATTCTAATAATGTTCTAATCATATCAACTTTAGGCTTTATAGTTAAGCATTTACCGCAAATATTGATATCAGTAAAATTGACTTCAAATTTCTTGCAACAAATAATGCAATAAGGTTTAGCTATAAAGGTAAATTTTGACCAACAAGAACCGCAGATACTGTCGCTAATGTTTGTAAAATTACTGCATGTAGAGCATCTAAAGGGAAAAATATAATTTATTGTACTTTCAAATAAAACTGAAATACTAGAAAAATCAAATTTCACTTAAAAATAGCTCCATTTCCGTAATATTTGAAACATTTGTTAATTTAAAATTATGAGATGTTTTTTTTGCAAGACCTGATAATATTTTACCAGAACCTATTTCCACTAATTCTTTAACCCCAAGACGATTTAACTCATCCATAGTTTCACGCCAACGAACTGTACCACAAATTTGTGATACTAAATTGGTTCGAATTATATCTGGAGAAGTTGTCTGTGTTGCTGTGACATTTGCAATTAATGGTACTATAGGTGTTTTAATATTTGTTTGAGCCAATATCTTTAACATTGGTTCTTCAGCTGGTTTCATAAGCTCTGAATGAAAAGGAGCGCTAACTTTTAATTTTATAGCTTTATAACCATTGTCTTTTAATACTGATATTATATAGTCAATATTTTCATTATGTCCGCTAATAACAATTTGCCCTTCTACATTATCATTAGCAATTTGACAGACTCCTTTTACACTAGAAAAATCTAATAATTCTTGTAGATCTTTATGCTTTATTCCTATACATGCAGCCATTGCTCCTTGCCCATTTTGAAGAGCTTTTTGCATAGAAACTCCCCTTATATGAAGTAATTTTGTTGTATCTTCTAAAGATAGAGCTTCAGCTGCACATAGTGCGCTATACTCTCCTAATGAATGACCAGCTACAAACGATGAAAGTTCATTTGTATTTTTTTTAGATTGTTTTATAATGACTTTTAGTATTGCAATAGAAACGGCCATTAATGCTGGTTGCGTGTTTGCTGTAAGGGTTAATTCTTCGTTTGAGCCATAAAAGATTATGTCGCTAAGTTTATAATTTAAAACTTCGTCAACAGTTTTAAAAGTAGATTTTGCTTCATCAAAATTATCGTAAAAATCTTTTGCCATTCCAACAATTTGTGATCCCTGACCAGGAAAAATAAAAGCTCTATTCATAATTATAAAATAATATTAAATTTTTGTTTAAAAACATTATGAGAATAATAAATAAGCTGTCAATTATTATAACAATTTTCACAAGCTTCTCTTTGTGTATAGATGTTCTAGCAAACAAAAAAGATTCGTCTGATGATAAATCATATAAACAAGTTTTTGAATATATCCAAAATAAAAATTGGAAAGAAGCTGAATATTTAGCTAAAAAAATCAATGACAAAGTATTATGTAAGATAGTTTTATCACAAGGATTTTTAGATACAAATTACAAAAATACTGATTTTACAAAGATAATAAATTTTTTAAAACAAAATCCAAAATGGCCGCAAAATTCTTCTTTAAAAATTCGAGCAGAAGGTTTTATAGATGATTATACTGATAAAACTGAAATTTATCACTGGTTTAGTAAAAATGAACCTATTACTGGGTCTGGTTATAAATACTATGCTTTAGCCGCATCACAAATTTTGACTGACACAAATAAATTAACACCAATAATAAAAGATGGTTGGGTATATGGTGTTTTTAATAAAGATGAACAAATTGATTTTTACAAGAAATTTAAAAAATTCATAAGCAAAGATGATATCATAAAAAGGATAGATAATTTAATTTGGAAAGGTTCTAACACATTAGCTAAAAGCATATTTCATTTGGTTGATAATGGTTATAGCAAGGCTTTTGAGGCTCAAATAGCCTTTACTACTAATAATAAAGACGCACAAAAATTATTTAAAAATGTTCAAAAAGAATATTACACCTCTGGATTAGTTTATCATTATATTAGTGGAATAAAGAATGAGCAACCAAAAGCTAGTGAAATAGTGGATTTAATAAACTCTGTGAAAAATTATCAATTTCATGAAAATGATTTTGTAAAAATTCAAATTTATTTAGCCAGAGAATATATTGAAAATAAAAAGTTTAAAGAGGCTTATTCTGTTGTAAGTAATAATTTTGCTACGTCAGATTCTAACGTTAGTGATGTTGAATTTTTATCTGGTTGGCTTGCTCTTCGTTTTTTAAATAAGCCAGATCTTGCTATAGAGCATTTTAAAAAATTTAATCAAGTAGTAAAAACCCCTATTAGCGTATCCAGAGGTCTGTATTGGCTAGGTAGAGCTTATACAAAAAGTGGAAAAAAAGAAGAAGCAAAGAAATTATATGCGCAAATAGCTAATCGTTTTGGCTATACATTTTATGGACAAGTTGCTGCAATGGAAATTGGTAAAACAAAATTAAATTTACCAAGTAAGATATCCGATAGTCGTAGTGAAAATGGAGTTTTGATAAAAAATAGTGACAATTTAAAAGCTGTGGATTTAGTAAATAAATATGCAGCTGGCACTGGTCTTGTTAAAATATATTTAGAAAGTGTAGTTGATACAGCAGAAGAAGATGATGTCTTAGATACTGTTTTTGCAACTAATGTTTCTAAAACTCATCACAAAGTATGGTTATCCAGAAGAGCTCTGCAAAAACATGTTTTTATAGAGCAATATTCATATCCAGATCCATATAAAATAAATAATTTACCGGTAGAAAAGCCTCTTGTTTATAGTATTGTTAGACAAGAATCTAGTTTTGAGCATTCTGTAATAGCACCAGATAAAGGAATGGGTCTAATGCAACTTATGGAGCCCACAGCCTGTGATGTTGCTAAAAAACTTGCTGTAAAATGTTGTTTAAAAAGTTTAACGCAAGATCCCCATTATAATCTTACTTTAGGTAGTAATTATTTAGCGCAGATGCTTAAAAAATATAAAAATTCCTATGTTCTTGCTATTGCTGCTTATAATGCTGGTCCCCACCGAGTAACAAAATGGTTAAATCTGTATGGAGATATGAGGAAATTTCAAGATTATCATGATGTTATTGATTGGATTGAGAGTATACCTTTTCCAGCCACAAGGAATTATGTTCAAAGAGTTTTGGAGAATGTGCAAATATATAGAACAATTTTAAATAAAGATGGTAAATTTAATTTGAAACAGGATTTACTAGTTGCAAAATGAATATAGCACTAAGATATTGATTTTTATGAAAATAAAAATCAATAAAATTGTTTATTTTGTTTTCTCAAGATGAGTTTGCGGTGAATATGCAAGAATTAGCTAAAATTTTAAATCACATAAAAATTAATGTAGTAGCGCCTGCTTCTGGTGCATCTGATAAAGATTTATTTACATTGCAAAATAGTGGATTAAATCTTGAGTTTCAATCTAGTTGCTTTAACTCCATCAATCCTTTTCATTCAGCTGATGATGAAACACGTTTTGAATGCTTAAAAAACGCAATTTATAACGAAGATATAGAAGTAATCTGGTGTTTAAGGGGTGGTTATGGTTCGGCGAAGTTAATTGAAAAATTGATGGAATTACCCAAACCAAAAAAACAAAAGATTTTTATAGGTTATAGTGATATCACTGCATTACATATATTCTTTACCCAAGAATGCGGATGGAAAACAATACATGGTTCTGTGTTACTTGAACTAATATTGAATGAAAAAGATGTTTCAAGCATGCTAAAACTATCTCATCTTATTACTAACAAGAAACAAGAGGCAATAATCGAAGATATTATCCCTCTTAATCCACTAGCTAAAAATATTATTAAAATTGATGCTAGTTTAACTGGTGGAAATTTAACTATGGTTACCACTAGTTTGGGTACTAAATGGAATATTAAAACTAAAGGGAAAATTTTATTTTTAGAAGATGTGAATGTAAAACCATATCAAATCGACAGGCTTCTTAATCATTTAAAGCAAGCTATGGTGTTGGAAGGATTAAAAGCCATTGTTTTTGGTAGTTTTGATCAAGATGAAAAAGCTATAATGGAAGTATTGCAAATATTTGCAGATGAGATAAAAATTCCAGTATTTAAAACGGATAGATTGGGTCATGGCAAATTTAATGATCCAATAATTTATAATTCTTCTTCTTTTATTGTTTCTTCAACAAAAAAAGGGTATTTTAATTTGGTAATGAATTGGTAAAATAAAATGAGTGATTTAAAAATAGGAGATACAGCCCCTGATTTTTTAATAAAAATATCAGAAAATAAAGAATATAGTTTGAAAGAATTAAATGGTAAATATGTTGTTCTTTATTTTTACCCAAAAGATGATACACCAGGTTGTACAATTGAAGCGATTGATTTTAACGAGTTGCTACAAGATTTTCATAAACTAAATAGCGTGGTTTTGGGTGTTTCAAGAGATAATTTAAAATCGCATGCTAAATTTAAAGAAAAATATAGTCTGAAATTTAATCTTGGGTCTGATATAGAGGGAACAACTTGTTCTGACTATGCTGTTTGGGTTGAGAAATCAATGTTTGGCAAAAAATATATGGGTGTTAATAGGGCTACTTTTTTAATCGATCCACAAGGAAAGATAGCTTATATTTGGCCAAAAGTTTCTGTAGATGGTCACGCTCGGGAAGTGTTAAATAAAATTAGAGATTTATCTGTTTAAAAATCATAATTCCTGCATTTAACCATATAATAATTTTTTCATCATCCATTCATTTGCTTTTCTATAGATTCTTTAATTATAGTGAGCTAGATTCATATGAAAAAATAGCGCACTTTAGGTTATATTGTTTATAAAATAGTAACCCCGCATTGATCAAGTAGATTTATCATTGTATATCGGAACTACATTAACTATTTTTTGGAGATTTTACATTATGAAGACTAGATCGCAAGCGAAAGCTGAAGCTGTTAGAACACATAACATGAACTAGATCACAAACTAATTTAGAAGTGGTAGGTTAAAAACATAGAACGGGAAAGTAATACCAATCACCTTAAATAAGATGACTTAAATCAGCCCATTTTCTAGTGCATAATTTTTTTACATTCCCCTTAATATTTACAAAATCAAGCCAAGCTTCTTAACCATAAGTATCTACACAAATTCTGATGCTTTATATTTAGGGTTATG
>CAMCXV010000046.1 GCA_945883665.1 Rickettsia typhi
TGTCTTATATAATTCTATTACTCGGTCTCGTAGATCTTGACTATATGCTTTCATCGTAAATTATCTATAATTTCTTAAATACATTACAATATAATCAATAATTTACTGTATGTCCATTTTATCTAATACCCTAACGGGTTAGCTATAGCGTGGCGGAGAGGAGGGGATTCGAACCCCTGACACATTGCTGTGAACACGCTTTCCAGGCGAGCGCCTTAAACCACTCGGCCACCTCTCCAAAGATTTTTTTAGTATGCAGAAAATATACTAAAGAAATATTTTAATCAAGTCACATGATTTAAATATTTATAAATAAAAATAAGTATGAAGTTTTAATCTTTCTTCAATCTTTGGGATTGTTGTAAAAATTAAAATTGAAGTTGTATTTTAAGATTAAACATGATAGTAAAGAATGCTTATTTTTGTTGAGGCAAATCTTAATATTATATAAGTTTAATAATTGAAAAAGTTTATCAAATAACATATTGTGAAAAAAGAAGAAAAAAATAGTATAATATCATTTTTAATATGGCTTTGTATAACAGTTTTTTATTGTTATCAGTGCATATTAAGATCTTTACCTAATCTTATTCGACAAGATCTAATGTCTAATTTTGATATTGGAGCCACCGAATTTGGTTCTTTTTCGGGTATTTATTATATTGGTTATATTATTCTTCATATACCAATAGGATTAGCTATTACAAGGCTTGGTGCAAGAACTATATTACCAATATGTATAGGCTTAACTGCATTAGGGCTTATACCACTAATTTATCCCATAAGTTGGAATGGCGCTGTAATTGGTAGAGTTATAACAGGTATTGGCTCTTCTGGAGCAGCTGTTGGCGCATTACAAATATTCAGAATTTTATATCCTACTAAATTTGCAATGATGCTTGGATTAATGGTTTCAGTAGGGTTAATTATAGCAGTGTATCTTGGAAATTTAATTGCACCAATTATTTTGAATATAGGAATCGAGAAAACTTTTAATGTTTTATTATATTCTGGATTGTTACTTTCTGTAGTTACTTATTTTATTCTGCCAAGATTTACTGAAGAATCATCTGAGACTAACGTTTTAAGTGATATAAAATCGGTTATATTTAATTACAAAATACTTTTTACTAGTTTTTTTGCTGGTTTAATGGTTGGTCCTATGGAAGGTTTTGCAGATGCTTGGGGTAGTGGATTTTTAATGAATGTTTATGGTATAGATAAAATATCGGCTGATAGTTTAACTTTCTCCATACTTCTGGGGATGAGCGCTGGTTGCGTTTTATTGCCCTATATAGCTGACAAAACAGGTTGTTATTTCGGAACAACTATTACTGCTGGAGTAACGTTAATTACATGTTTTGGCTATATATTAATGAGATTAGCTAGTATTGGTAGTTTAGATTATATATGTATTATTATTGGAGTTTGTTCGGCTTATCAGATAGTAATGATTTCTAAAATTGCCACTTTTGTTTCAGAAGAAAGAAGTGGTATCGCTGGAGCTGTTGCTAATATGATTATCATGGGTTTTGGTTGGTTCTTTCATAATTCAATAGGATTGACTTTAGATAGTATGTGGGAAGGTCAAATGTCTGATGGTGTAAGACAATATACTACTGACGCATTTATAAAAAGTATTTCCATTATCCCAATTGCAATGATAGTCGCAATAATAGGTTTATCTTCAATAGCAATACTGAGCTTTGTGAAAGCTAAAAAATCAAAGAATCTTAATTAATAAGATTCTTTGATTTTGTAAGGAGCGGAAATAATTCCTAGGTTTTTTTTGTCACCTATAAAAATTCTTCCTATTAACGGTATTGAATTAACAACAGTGCTTACACCATACAGCGCGGGTTTTACATTACCTTTCAGATCTATAGTTCTACTTACTGTATCTATATTTCCGCTCAGAAAAAAATCAAAAAATGGTCCTGTTGCCTGGCTATGAGAAACATTTAACACCCCATTTTGAAAACTAAAATTACCATCCATACTGGAAAATATAATACCCTTATTACCACTAAATAGATTAATAAATCCTGGCAAAGAAACAAAAGAGACTAATTTAGTAAAAAAAGAACTGTTACGTAGAACAAAATGATCAAATTTAAAACTCCCATTCATAATAGGAATTATCTCTCCAGGTGATATTTCTTTTCTGCTGGTTTCTAAAATTAGCAATAAATTTCCTGCACGCATATTTTTATATGCATCTAGTCCCTGAAGAAAAGCTCCTGCATTACTTGAGGTCAAAACCCATTTTTCTAAATTTTTGTCTTCTTCAATAAGCTTAAGAACAAGGTTTTTTGAACCAATATTTGCATCAATACGACCAAAATAGCATTTTACATTATTGCAGGCAAAATCTAGTTTGAAATTATCAAGCTGGATATCATTTTTCAGTTTTACCTCATCTACAATAACTTGCATTTTTGTAGTGCCTGAATCTCTTTCTTTTTCTAAAAATTCAAACATATTTGCATTAGATAAATCCAGTATTTCCCCTTTAATCCTGATATCAAGCGCATCTTTTTTCATTACTATGTTTGAAACAAGTTTAGTTTGATTATAATTTATATTATTTAATATTATTTTTGTTATATCAGAATTCACATCTAAAGAACCGTCAATCTTTAAATTATTAGATCCATTAATATTGAATTTTATATTACCCTTAACGGGGCTTTCTAAAATTCCACTCATAGTAAAGTTAGCTTTCTGTCCTTTTTCTTTATGAATACCAAGTTTATCAAAATACAAATCTAGGTTTTCTAAATCGGAATTTGCCTTAATCATTCCAACATGATTAATATTAATATATTCAAAATCTAATTTTGAATTACCATCAAGTAATGTTAGAAATCCAATTTTTTTGTGATTTGTGTTTATCTTATTTTTTAAATTAGCTGTTATATTTAATTTATGATTAAATTCCTTTTTATCGACAAAATTTTGAATAAAATTTATCTCTGAATCGAATTCATTAATTTGACCTTTACCGGTGATTTCTAAGCTATCACCATTATATTTACCAAAAACATCAGCTCTTTTTAAAATAATTTTATTATTAAATATTGATATACCCGTATTTGGTATATATGCATTTATATCATAAATATCTTTAGAACCTGGTTTTAAAGATATTTCTATTTTTATATCAATATTTGCATCACCGGTAAATTTTGTTAAATCTATTGAAGACTGTCGTAAATTATTCTGAACATCCATTATAATAAAATCAGTTATCCCCTTAATTGGTCCTTGAGCTTTCGCTGTAATAAACAATTTAGTATTTTCTTGACCTTTCCAATCCATATATATTAGACCGTTACTTATCAAAATATCTGTTGAATTGGCTTGATTAATCACAAACTCTGAAACCAATCCTTTTTGAGAAAAATCAATTTGTATATTAGTTAAAGGGGGGAAATTAGCATTATAAAGAAGTTTTAAATTATTTATTTTACCAAAACCATTAATATTTTCTTTATTATAATTATTTTCTTCAATGTCTTTTTTAGATATATTAATATTAAATTCACTAAATTCCACGCTCCCAGATTTTATAAAATCATTGCAAAAAATAAGAAAATCATTTTTGGGATATAAATAATAAATAGGTTTGTAAATTACTACAGGCATGTTTTGTATTTTGGCAGTAAGAAGGGTGGCATTATCATCAATTGAGCTTTGTAAGCTAAAATTTACATTCTTATCAAAAATAATGTCTATGTAATAGTTGGATTTTTTGCTTGAAAAAAAACATGCTATAGATGCTTCTCCTTCTTTAAAAAGAATGTTATTAGAAAAATCATTATACAGAATATTATTTAAATTAAGCTGAATATTAGATTTTCTTTCTATCAAATAATGATTGTAGAGAAAATTTATTTTAGCATTAAGAAATTCGTCAGAATGAAAGTTTTGCCCTATAATTTTGTCAATCTTGACATCTGCAATAATTTTAGATTTTTTGTAATTTAGATCTAAACTGTAATTAATAGTAATGTTATCTAATGTGAATTTCGTATTATTTTTATTTACTACAATTGAATCTATTGTTATTTGATCATTCTTAATAGTAAGGTTATTTACCTTTCCATCAATTTGTTTTAATTGAAGATAGTATTCCACAAGATACTTAATTTCTATATCTAAATTACCTGATCTAGCTTCATAAACAATTAGAATAGCTATTAAAAATAACGAAACTGTCAAAATCAGTAATTTGGATAATATTCTCATTAACTTGAATTATCGATTAATTATAGCTGTGATTAGCATTTAATATTAGTTACCTTATAGCTTCACATATGTCTATTATTAGTTTTAATTTCAATTTTATTGATCTTGTAGTAATATCTTGTTTAGTTTAAATTAAGGCTAACTGATATTTGGAGTATTGATGAAAATTACATTTGTGGGCAGTGGTTACGTAGGTTTAGTTTCTGGGATAATGATGAGTCATTTAGGTCACTTTGTTACTTGCCTTGATATTGATAAAGATAAAATTGATAAATTAAAAAATTTGGAACCCACCATATTTGAAGATAGTTTAGAATATTATTTAAATCAATATGGTAATACCAAAAGACTAAATTTTATTTGTGGTTATAATGAATCAATATACGAGTCTGATGCAATATTCATTGCTGTAGGTACCCCTCAAAAAGATGATGGTAATGCAGACTTACATTATATTTTTGAAGCAGTAATATCTTCCGTTAAATATGTTAATCCAAATTGTGTATTTGTTATTAAATCTACAGTGCCTCCTGGAACATGTAAAAAAATTCAAGAATTATTACTTCAAAATGGTTTTAATAATAAAGTTGTTTCAAATCCTGAATTTTTAAGAGAAGGTTCTGCTGTACATGATTTTTTAAATCCAGATAGAATTATTCTGGGGTCTGAATCTAACACAGCTCTAGAAATTATAAAAAAAATATATAAACCACTAAGTGATAAAAGAGTGTTAATTTTAGCAACAGACCTGATTACCGCTGAATTAATTAAATATGTTTCTAACAGTTTCTTAGCATGCAAGATTGCCTTTATTAATGAAATGGCTGATTTGTGCGAAGTAATAGGGGCTGATATTAATAAACTTTCTAATGGCGTAGGACTTGATAAAAGAATAGGATCAGATTTTTTAAAAGCAGGTCCTGGATTCGGGGGATCGTGCTTTCCAAAAGACATATTAGCTCTACAATATTTAACAAATAATCTAAAATCAGATTCTTTAATTCTAGATTCTGTAATAAAAGCAAATGCAAACAGACCGAGATTAATAATAAAAAAAATCAAGAAGTTTCTGGGTAATAAAATTCAGGGTAAAAAATTTGCCATTTTAGGTCTAACATACAAAGCTGGTACTGACGATCTAAGAAACAGCCCCGTAATTGAGTTAATCAATTTACTTTGGGAAAACGATGTGGAAATTAGGGCTTATGACCCACAAGGAATGTCAAAGTCTGCTAAATATTTTGATAATAAACTAGTTTGTGGCACTTCTGCATTTGAAGTATGTATCGGAGCAGATGCAGTAATTATAGCCACTGAATGGCCAGAATTTATAAATATTGATTACCAAAAACTTAAGTTACAATTAAATAGCCCTAATATTATTGACCTCAGAAATTGTCTTGATAGAAAAATGCTTAGTAAACTAGGCTATAAATGCTATTTCATAGGTCAAAAAAGTGGAAATATGGTACATAGCGAATAAAAATTAAATTATTCAGTAACAGATTTTTATGTAACAATACTTATCATGTTGTAATTGAATTATTTGTTTCTTTAGTAGAACTATCAAAGAGATAAATCATCATGAAGAGTAAAGGAAACGAAAATTTCAAATACTTTAAAAAATGGTTAATAACAAAAAAAGTATAGGAGCTCATTTTGTTGATAAAGTGACAATGAATGAGGATTTTCAGCAAGAGTTTGCATTGTTAGTGAATTATGTAGCATTCAAATTCACAAAAGAGAAAGGTGATGTTTTTGAACTGTCTAAAGCATGCACGATTGTAGCCTCCGCCCAAGTTGGTTTTAATCATTGCATTTATAATGAATTACCAGAATATGTAGTACTTCATGAAAGTTCTTTAAACGTTAATGCATTATGCAATATAACAAAAAGTTACGATAAATCAACTGGGGAAACTTTAGATAAAAAAGATCTAAAACTGCATTATCTTGATTTTGTAGTTGATAGGCAATGGAATGATATTTGTTAGGTGAATATAGGTGAAAAACTTATAAATATACGAACTCCTAATTTTAAGAAAATAGATATATCATCTAATATTGAGGACTCTGTAAATTTAGAATTATTTGATATTGATGTTGTACCATCTGGGAATCTA
Source organism: Rickettsia typhi (assembly GCA_945883665.1). Classification (GTDB taxonomy): domain Bacteria; phylum Pseudomonadota; class Alphaproteobacteria; order Rickettsiales; family Rickettsiaceae; genus Megaera; species Megaera typhi_B. The sequence goes on from CAMCXV010000046.1 coordinate 6,375, forward strand.
GGAATTAATTATGATTAAAGGTGCAATATATACTATGGTCACTTCATTTTACAACAACATTGTCTCTTCAAAACCTTATACTATAAGTTATTAATCCATTTCGATGCAGGGGCAAAAAAAGTTTCGATATGCTGCTATAGTTAACTTTTTATTGTTAAATATTTTTTAAATGGTTCTCTAAATTTTACAGGCGGACTCCAAGAACCATAATCTACTTCTCCTTCATCAATAAGATCAAAAAAAGGTTTTTTAGATAGAAGATATTTTTTTAAATGATGGGCAATATCTGCGCCAAATAAGTTTTCGCTTTCAAAAATAATATTTTTTGCAAGTGGTAAATACTTATCATCTAACCAACACTTATCATCTGACCAACTTGCAAGTGTTTTTTCAAGCTCTGCATCATTTTGTTTACTTAAATCAGTTTTTACTTCTATTATGAAGTCTATTATTTTTTCATAAAGTTTATATCTAAGATTAAACAAATCGTCTTGTCGCTTATTTTTCGCTATTTTCCATTGCAAGAAAGCAACACTAGCAATTAAAACTGTTGATAGCGTTGATATTACTCCTGTGTACATTAATATTAGTTCAATCATTATTTTTATATCCATTAAAACATTAAAGAGATTTATATCAGCAAAAATCTAAAAAAGCAACAAAGCCTATGTGTGCCTTGCTGTCAGAGAAAACAGGAATAAAATTATTAATATATGAATTTATTAAAAGACTGTTGAAAACTTATATAAATGAGGTTTATATTTAGGTAGACTTTTTCTCTATATTTGATTATTTTTTACATAAAAAGGTAAAATAAATGTCTAAATTGCAACTGTTTTATGACGACTCTTCCGATGAAGAAGATAAAGTAACAGATTATGATGTTAAAACTAAATTTCACAAATATAGACATGATATGTCGGAGCTTTATCAAGGCAAGATAGACGAATTCAATCAAGAAGTTAAAAATATAGATGATGAACTTCAAACTTTAAAAGCCCAGCTACAGAGTGCAAGAGATACAAGAAGTACATATGATAAAGGCACACCTGAAAGAAAAGAAGCAAATGTACTTGTAGAGCAGCTCAAAAAAGGAGAAAAGAAACTAGAAGATACAATAATCGAAGCGCAAAAAACTATAGACAAAATGAATGATAAAGTAAGTGAATTACAAGAGGAAGAAACCCACTTATTATCCTTTGTATCTCATGCGGCTGGGATTTCAGTATTATATCATCCGGAAGTTCAGAAAAAATATTATAGCTAACCTGATTAGGTTCTACACACTCTCTCTGCCATTGACATTTTCATTAATTTCTGCTATGTTAACTTAATAAGTTACTACCGTCTTTTACAAATTCCAGTATTTCCTTCTCTTGTTTTAAACAACTGTACGGAACCTAATCGGGTTAGCTATAT
>CAMCXV010000047.1 GCA_945883665.1 Rickettsia typhi
AGTTTTTATAATCAAAAAAGAATGCATCAATCTTTGGAATATTTAACTCCAGAGCAGGTGTATGTAACAAATATTATTGGCTAAAATTATAACGAAAATTATATCTCTAAATTTTGATTTTTTAGTCTAGACAAATTGGGCCACCTTAGCCTCAATACCATTTAGATACATATAAAGACCAAAATCATAACCATCTGGAAGCAATGCAGAACTAAGTGGAAATAATTTTACAGTTAATCTTATTATATCATTTTTAACAAAATCTAAACTAGATTCACCCCTTAAAATCACTTTGATTTTACTCAAATTAAGATCTTTGGAATTATCTTTTCCTTTATTTAAAATTATTATATCGGTAAGAATTAATTGAGCCCCCCCTATCGTTGGTTTGATCTCCAGAATTTTAGCTTCTATATCAAAAACAGCAATTTTCGATAATTGAATTGTTGAAGTGCTAGCCACCCTAAGACATGCAACATTCATCCCTATAATAAAAAAAAGCAAACTTGTAACAAATATACCTAGTATAAATCTTTCTGTTTTCCTTAAGAAAAAAACAAAAATTGTTAATATAATCGATATTGCGGTAAAAAATAACACTGAATTATTAAATGATTTTGCGTAACTTAAGGAATCTAAAAATTTAAAATAAACAGTAATACCATAAAAAAATAATACAAAGTACCACAAGCTTAAATGGTGATACTCCCCCTCTAATTTTTTTATAAAATAGTGAAGCATTTTATTTGCAGGATGCTATTGAAAAAATTATATCAGCTGCTTTATCTGTAGGTGTTTGTTCATTATCAAGACCTATGGTTTTAAGAATTTTTTTTGCATTTTGAACTTGCAGACTTGATTCATTGGAATTGGATATTAATTTACTTAAAGCTTCACTAATATTTTTAGCTGTAAAATTAAGCTGTATATATTCTGGAATTATTTCTTTGTTTGAAATAATATTAATAATATTCACATATTTTATTTTGATAAATATTTTTAGGATAAAATAAGTTAGAAAATTTAATTTATAGCCAATTATCATTGGCGTTCCAGAGGCCGAAATTTCAAGAGTATTAGTGCCGGATTTTGCAAGAGCTACATCGCTAACTGCAAAGCTCTGAAGCCTTTTATCACTAAAAAGAAAATTAAATTTTGCATCAGTTAAATATTGCTTAATATATGCAGCATATAAATCATTAGGTTGAACAAATATAGCGGTAATTTTATGCTTTAGAGCCAAGCTGTTCAGCGCATCTTTGATTATTGGCATATGCCTTGAGATTTCAGATTTTCTACTTCCCGGAGTAATTGCTATTATTTTTTCATTATTAGCTATGTTAAATTCATGGCGCAAATTTTTTGATTTTATATAAAAATTTTGTTCCAAAACTGGGTATCCAATAAACTCAGTGCTTAAACCATATTTAGTAAAGTAAGGTGGTTCAAATGGAAGTAATGCTAATAATTTATCATAAACTTTCGAATATTTTTTTGCTCTACCTTCTTTGTAAGCCCATACAGAAGGAGCAACGATATGAACTGATTTTATCGATGGCATCATTTGCCTGATTTTCTTTGCCACTCTGAAAGTAAATCCAGGAGCGTCAATAGTTATAAGCACATCAATCTTATTGTTAATTATGTCTAATACAGTTTTGTCGATAAGATTTTTGATACGAAAAACATGAGGTAAAATTTCAAAAAATCCCATCATATTTATTTCTTGAAAATCAAAAAGTGAAGTAACACCTTCTGCATTCATTTGGGGGCCACCAACTCCATAAAATACAATATCATCTCTATCATTATTATTTTTTTTGATCGAGTTAATTATCCTAGCTCCGATAAAATCACCTGAATTTTCTCCTGCTATAAAATAAAATCTCATAATATAATATTATTTTTTTGTTTTTTTGGGTTACACAAGCTGTAATTTTTATCTAATATATTAGATTCTATACCAAGACAATCTAGGACACTATGAAATACATAATCGTGTGAAATAATCTGACCCTTATAGCTATTTACCGAATCCACTAAATCTGGATAGTTTTGTTTAAAACTATCTGAAAACCATATCATGAAAGGTATGTCTCTTTGCTCTGGCGCAAATTCAGCTCCATGACCCAATCTACCATCTTCTCCTAATGATTCAGCATGATCTGAAACAAAAATCAAAAAAGCGTTTTTATTTTTTAGTAGCTTAATAACACTAGCTAAAAAAAAATCAGTATATAAAATAGAATTATCATAACTATTTATTAATTCTTCTTTAGAACAACTTGCTTGATCTACTTTAGCATTTTTTTTTTGAACGGGAGTGAATTCTGTAAATTCTTCTGGATATCGTGAGGCGTAATTCCAGTGACTACCTGATAATTGAGCTGTAATAAAATTTTTCCCCTCTTTTTCTATAAGTTTTTCGATATGTGGTAACATTAATTCATCATATGCGTTCATGGCGTATAATACAGATCCACCAGGAATTAAAGAAAAATTTACCTCGTCATATATAGTACTTTCATTTTGTTCGTAATATTGCATAATAGATTGGGTGCTAACCCAAGTAGTATTATACCCAAGATTAGTTAAGACTGACAAAAGACCTGTTTCTGATTTTGCTTTATCAAGATTTTCCTCATTATGCCTTGAAAGCAAACAAGCGACAGAAAGATGAGTAATATTTTCACAAGAATGGCCCTGAAAAGAAAATAAATTATCTATTTTTTCAATATTTGGGGTTGTGTTTCTTTCATATCCATTTATGCCAAAATTACTATATCTTGCTGATTCTCCTATTATTAAAACAGCGGTGATATCATCAGCCTCATTTTTAATTTTAAAATCGAAGATTTTATTTATATCTTGGCGTACATGATCTTTGTTACCAAAAAAATAAACATAACTATTATGTAGATATTGTATTGGGAAATAGGTTTTTAGAACTTTAAATTGAGGTGAGATAATATTATTAATCGCTAGAAACAAACATAGAGCTATTAATATCTTTGAAAAAAACGATTTCGTTGTTTGGGGATTAAAATGTTTTATACCAAAAATACAAATTGATAAACTAAATATTATCCATATAATAATTTTAGTGCTAACTAGTTCAGATATTTCTGACATTTGAGAGCCGTAAATAGCAGGCATCATTTTCCCCGTTGGAGCTATTCCGAGGTAAAATAAGTAGTAGCTAGCAATTGCACCTGTTAGAAACAGAAATATTGACCCCACAATAAATAGTACACGATGGATTGACAATCCAAAAAAGAAAACAAATGCTGCAATATAGGCGTAAATAAATTGTTTTAATAATTCAAATATGGCGCTAAAAAATGACGCTTTATAATATCCATATTTATATAATATTACACTCATATTAAACATTAGCATATATATTAATGCAAACATCATAGATGTTTTAATCAGTGATATATCTAATTGTTTTTGAATAAACTTAATCATAACGATGTGTATATATTATTATTTATTTTTAACTAAAGTTTACTATCATGATCATATCTTCCCTGCAAGAGTTTTATAGTTTTTTTGAATTGAACAAACCATTAATATCCATTGACTACGGTAACAAAAAAATTGGTCTAGCGATTTCGAGTCCAGATCACGCAATAGCTATGCCTCATTCAATAATAGTCTCTTATAAAGAACAAGAAAAGTTAAATAAAATTATTGATTTTATTGTCAAAAATAATGTATGCGCAATTGTTGTTGGGCTGCCAGTTAATATGAATGGCACCAACAGCGAACAGACAAAAATAGTTACTAATTTTGTTGATAAATTAGCTAAAAAAACGAATTTACCTATATATTTACAAGATGAGCGCTTAACATCAAAAGCAGCAGATAGTTTATTAAGAAATATGGGGTTTAATAGAAAACAACGAAATGAAAGAGATGATATGGCTGCTGCAAGCATGATTTTGGAAACAACTCTTGAATCAGCAAGAAAGTTATAGATAAAGAAATGCAAAACAAATTGACAATAATCGGAAAAGCAAGTATCTTGTTCATCAAAGAATATATTTATACAGTTTGTTAAACTAAGATAGGAATTTAGACATGTCTCGTAGATGTGAATTGACTGGTGTAGGAGTGCAGTTTGGTAATAACGTTTCTCACTCACAAAGAAAAACAAGAAGGCGTTTTGAGCCTAACATTAAAGTTATTAAATGTGTCAGTGAATTAACTGGTCAGGAGTATAAACTAAAAGTGATTGCAAGATGCTTGCGTAGCATTGAGAAAGCTGGTGGTTTTGATAGTTTTATACTAAATGCAAAAACTTGCAAGATGTCTGATAAAGCTAAATCCATTAGAAAAGATATAAAAAAGATAAAAGATAAGGTAATAGCATGAAAAAAGACATTCATCCAAAATATCAAGCCTTAAAAATTAAAATTGGTAAAGATGAGTTTTTAACTGCATCTACTTTAACAACTGGTGAAATTCTTATGGATGTGGACTATCGTAAACACCCAGCTTGGAATAAGTCAGCTCTTAATGTTGTTAATCAGTCAAATAAAAATGTTAGCGATTTTAACAAAAAATTTGCAGGATTGTCTTTTGGTGCAAAGTAAAGATTACGCTATCCAATGTTTTCAATATATTAATCTATTTTTCTTCTTCTTAATCTAAAAAGTTATAATTTTTAGATTAAGGGGGTACAAACTTTAATTTACTTTACTTAATATATCTATAAAAAGTCTTTTTCTATATTTTAAAATAAATTCTATTTGTTTGTTATTCCACTTAAATATTGTAATAATTTTTATAAAAAAATTATTGTGATTATAGATTTTCTTAAAATTAGAGGGGTCCATTCATTACCTAAATATGGCTAATAAGCAAAAATTAATTAAGTAAGAAAAAATATAATTTTAAATAAAATTTCTATTTGTAATTAGAAAAAAATTACTTTAGATTAGTTGAAGTAATTGGAGAATAGCTTCAATAAATAATAAAAAAATACTGCTATAGACTAAAAATTATATTATGATCAATACTATTAAAAATATAATCACTTGGCCTTTTGGCTTTGTTTCCGACTATTCACTTAAGAAATTTTTTGGTGTTACAGCTTTACTTTTGCTAGCAATATCATTACTTACCCTAAATCTCTACATAAATAATATATCATTTTCCTTTTTAACTCAAAAATTGAGTGCGGAAGAAGAAATTTCAGAAAGTACAACAAGTACTGTTACTATTGAAAAAGGTGATACATTATCCAATATATTAAAGAGGGAAAAAATAACTATTGAAGATATTCAGAAAATTACCAAAATAGCCGAATCTGAAAATCTTACCTTGTTGAAAATAGGTAAAACTATAACTTTTGAGTATAGTATAAATCTTCTTGAAAAAGAGGGAGAAGAGCTGGCAACAGAACAAAAAGCATTGAATATGATTTCGTTTGAGGTTGATAATATCAAATCTATTGATATTATCAAATCTGAAAATGGTTTCTCTACTGAAGTTCGTTCAGTACCGCTAACAAAGTTAATCACAAAATATGAAACAATTGTAGATTCAAATGTGATTTCTTCTTTAAAAAAAGCTGGTCTTTCTTCTAATAGTATTATTAGTTTGATAAATACCTATAGTCATCAAATTGATTTTCAAAGACAAATTCACCCAGGTGATAAAATAACAGTAATAACAGAAAAATTTGTTACTTCAGATAGTAAATTGTCTCATCATGGTGAAATAATTTACTCTTCAATTCAAAGTCAAGGTAATGATTATACAATTTATAGATATTCTCCGACTGGACAAAAAGAAGGTTACGAGTTCTTTTCAGAGGAAGGAAAAAGCACAAAAGGCACGCTACTTAAAACTCCAATAAAAGTAGTTAGAATATCCTCAAGTTTTGGATATAGAGATAAACATCCTGTACATGGCTATGGTGCAATGCATGAGGGCGTTGATTTCGCAGCGCCAACAGGAACACCAATATACTCAGCTGGCAACGGAATAGTAGAGTTTATAGGATGGGCATCAGGTTATGGTCGTATCGTAGTGATAAAGCATAATAACAGCCTTTCTACTACCTATGCGCATGCTTCCAAATTTGCAAATGGTTTAAAAAAAGGTTCAAATGTTAAACAAGGTGATACTATAGCTTTTGTCGGCACAAGTGGCAATGTTACTGGCGCTCATTTACACTATGAAGTAAGAGAGAATGGAAAAAAAATTAATCCAGCTAATTTCAAATCAACTCCTAGCGTGCAGTTGACAGGCGTAGGACTTAATAAGTTTAATAAATTTAAAAATCAAATTTCTCGTTTAAAATCAAAACTTGATGGTAATATTGAAATTGTGGCCTCTGACTTAAAAGAAGTTGATTTATTTTAGCATTACTTCGAATCAACTTTTATTGATTGCTATTAGTAATTATGTGTCAATCTATAATGTTTAATATAATCAAGAAAAATATCTAGCTTATTTATATTTAGTGAAACATAGATAGTAAGAATGAAAAAAATTGTAAGATATTCATTAAATTTATTGATATTAGTGTTACTTGACCAATTAAGTAAAACTTATTTAATTTCATATCTAAAAACTAAACCTCATTTTATTCTTGAAATATTACCATTTCTTGACTTTGTTTATGTTTGGAATTATGGAATTAGTTTTGGTCTTTTTAAACAATATTACCAATATAGTAATTATGTACTACTATTCTTGAATAGCTTTATCGTAATATATTTAATAAATATGTTAATGAAGTCTGAATCAAAATTATCTATTTATGGATTAAATCTTATTATCGGCGGTGCTATCGGCAATTTAATAGATAGAATAATTCGAGGAGCTGTTTTTGATTTTATTTATTTCAATCATCAAGAATTCGCTTTTCCTGCTTTTAATATTGCTGATAGTTTTATTTCAATAGGTGCTGTACTATTTATTTACAATAATTTTTTCAAAAAAAACCTTGTTCAATGATAAAATTGTTAGTATTATCAGGAAAATCTTAAGAAACAATCATTAAAATATTAATCAACTAACGAAGCAAAGATATGAAACAAGTATTATTGACCTTAACAGCATTTATGGTACTCTCTTCATGCAAATCAACAAAAAAAACACTTGGATTAACTGAAAATATGCCTGATGAATTTCAAGTAACAAAAGTAGCCCCACTAGAAATGCCACCGCATTTCATTTTATCAAAAACTGATCAAGATAAAACGGCAAAAATAATCAAAGATTAATATTTGTTATTTTAATGAAATAAATAGTTTTTTCCTAAATTTACAAACCAAAAGATTTGTATAATTTGAAACTAAAAAGCCTCTCCTTCAAAACTCTCCACGTCTTAATTAGCAAGGGGTTTGATGCTATAAACAGCTTACAAAGTCCATAAGAAAATGGTATAATTACCTTATAAAGCTTATGGATTTTAAGATTACACCTATAGAAAATATTACTTTTTCTTAAAAACAAGAAAGGTTATTTGACGAGAGATTATCTATAAAACTAAATCCTACAAACAAATTATATAAACTAAGGGATTTGGTAAATTGGTCTGAACTTGAATCCAGAGCATTGCCTAACATTG
>CAMCXV010000048.1 GCA_945883665.1 Rickettsia typhi
AAGCTCAGTCCTGAGACTAGTAAGATTTTTGTGGATCCTAGGTTACACTGGTCATAACTTCAAAGAAAAGGGTAAGGTTTTTTACCGCAAAGACCAAAAAAACTTTGTCAAACGATAACAAAAAAATGCAGAAACGAAGAAGTGCAATATCTTCCTCTTAAATAAAATTAAAAAACTAACAATGAAATAACGAATTAATTCATTGTAATATTATCGTTTAGTAATTAAAAATTAGTTAATAAATTAACCCCGTTTCAAATAACTTTGTTTTTCTTCAATCCACAGAATTTGATCCAGTATTTTTTTCATTTTTTTTGTTACAAAGATTTTTATATTCTTTGCTCAATTCAACTACAGCCCAGATCCAAACTATACAAATAATACAAAATGCAATCATCAAGAAACTAGAGACTGACTGGTAATTAGCGGTAGGAATAATAACAAAAATCATTGATTGCAAAAAAGCACTTGAAGACTTGCCAAGTTTTGTGCCAATCATATCAGCTGCTGCTTTACCCCTTGTTTTTAACTCTTCTTCTAGTGGCACATAAGACATTTCTTTGGTAGAATCAAACAAAGTATATTTAGTAGATTTACTAAGAACATTCTGTATTGTACCGATAATAATTGCTATCATCATGGGGTCTGTAAGCACAAAGAAAATCATCATAAAACTAGCAACAGGTTTAAAATTGGAAACCATAAAAAATAACATTCCAGTTATAAGCACCATGCATGGAGTAATAATTGCAGCAGAAAGCCAGCCAAGAGTTCTAACTATATTTGAACCAATGACTACAAATATAAGAGTAAGTATACCGGTGTAGCTAATATAACTTCCTACAAAAACTGCAAAATCTGTGGGATTGGTATAAATTTTTGTTGCTTCTGCTTTCCAAGGACCTTCAACTAAGTTTATTGCAACGCCGTAGCAAAATAATAATAAAGTTATAAGTCTTATATATCTAGATTTTATAACCATCTGAAAGCTTTCTTTTAGAGAAATTTGACTTTTCTTTATTTTAAATTGTAAATTTTCTGTTGCTGATACATCTAAAATTCTATGATTTATCATCCAAAAAGCAAATAAAGCAATTGCTCCCAAAATAGAAACCACAGTAATAACAATCTGAATTGAAACAACACTTTTATCATAATCTATTGCAAAATTCTTGGTAACATATTCATTCATTTGCACTAGGTTAACTAAAAATTGACCTGATAAATAAAGACCAGTCTGTCCTAGCAATCCGAATAATGGGTAAAATCTTTTAGATTCGTCAATGGTAGTAATTTTATTTACAAATTGCCAAAATAATAGAGCAAATATTGCATTTGGCCATAGTTCTGCAATAATATAAAATAAAGAAAAACTCCAGTTGGAAAGAAGTAATATAAACCATTTTAGATTAGGATATAAAATAATAAGATTAGTAGCATATTTTTGATCTAAATGAAGATATTGATAATTAGGAAATAACACAAAAGCAAATAAAACAAAAAATCCCAAAAAAACAGACATGATAAGATAAAAAATATTTTCACCTTTCATTACGCTAACTAACTTTACATAAATTATTGTGACAATAAAAGCTGCTGGCATTACACCCCAAAACTTTAAAAAAGCTATGGTTTCAGTTCCGATCATAGTATTTATGATACTATCCTTCATTGCCCTTATAAGATTTTGTATACCAAGTATACAAAACATCAAAAGGGTTAAAAATAAAAATTTAGGTAGTTCATGGCGTTCAACTGGCCATAAATAATCTATTATCTTGCTAATTTTTGAAGGTGAATTTGAAATTAAAGATACTTTATTAGAATAGCTATTTGAAGCTTTTGATATCATTTTAAGTCTAACCTACAAATTGTTACTACTGGTTAGATCCGCATGTTATAGGTTTGTTCCTGTTTCGTCAACAAATAAATTGATTCTAATATTAATATATTGTTAATATTTTATTTTTTGTTTTTAAATCATGATTTTGGATCATTAATGCGAATTTAGGATAAGGAGAGTGTGGTACCATACCAATCACCTTAAATAAGATCAATTAAATCAGCCCATTTTCTAGTGCATAATTTTTTTTATATTCTGCTTGGCATTTTGCCCAGTTATAATATTGAATAGATCTCAAGTTTTTTCACTATATATCAAATTAATTTGAACATTTTTTCCTCTTAAATTTTGAATAGTTGAGGTTAATTTTTTAACATGATCAATTCGATTGGAGGAAGTAACATTTTTTAAATCTGATATTAAATTATCTGGCAAGCTAGTACCAATTATTTCTATATAATCTATAGGAGCCTTAACAGACAAATTATCCTGAGACTTGATTTTCCTAACTAATTCAATTATTTCTAATAAATGTTCGCATTTATCCTGTTGAAGATCTGTAAATTTAGCATTTAATATTTGTGGCCAACCACCTTTTGAATGTATAGTTTGGGAATTATCACCATAAAGTATTTGGAATAATTCTTCTGTTATATGAGGAATTATTGGTGCAAATAATTGCAATAATATTTTCAAAGAATGATATAAAGTTAAATGACTACTTAAAGCTCCTTCATTATCATCAGCTTTTTCGTTATAAGCCCTAGATTTTGTTATTTCTAAATAATTATCACAAAAAAGTGACCAGAAAAATGTTTCTGTTTTGTCCATTGCGCTAGCATATTCGTAATTTGTGAAATCTTGATCGACAAATTCTACTAGCTCGAATAGTTTATTAAGTATATATTTGTCAAAATCTCTAGTGATTTTATGTTTTACAGCAAAAAATGGCAAAGATTTATCTTCTTCAGAAATTTTATTAAAATGATTGCTTACAAATTTAGCAGCATTCCAGAGTTTATTTATCAATCTTTTTCCGTTATTAATAACATCCTCTGAATATCCAGTATCTACCCCTAACCTAGAACTTGCGGACCAATATCTTATGACATCTGATCCATGAGCGTCTAATAATACTGATGGTACTAAAACATTACCTTTGGATTTAGACATTTTACTTTTATCTTGAGCCAAGCACCAACCACTAATCATTATATCTTTCCATGGTAGGGTATTTTCGTGTAAATAAGCTTTTAGTATAGTGTAGAATGCCCAAGTTCTAATAATCTCATGGGCTTGAGGGCGTAAATCTGCTGGAAATAATTGCTTATGTCTATGTTTGTCGATCATATAATTACTTGAGATACCATGAGAATTTAGTTGTGGTGATACTGAACTTGTTGCCCACGTATCCATAACATCATAATCTGGAATTACTTCATCCTTACTATAACCTTCTGGCAGATCAACAAGTGGATCTACTGGTAACTGGTGAATTTTTGCAAATAGCACTTTTCCCTCCTCGCCTGCTCTTTTTGAATACCATACTGGAAATGGTACCCCAAAATATCTTTGGCGAGAAATGCACCAATCAAGATCTATACCTTCTATCCATCTATCAAGTTTAATTTTCATTGATCTTGGATACCAATTTAATTCTTCAGATTTTTTTAATAGAGCTTCTTTATGAATAATTGTTTTTACAAACCATTGGGTAGTTGTTAAAATTTCAAGTGGAGCACCAGATCTTTCTGCACATTTAACTGTTTGAATTCTCTCTACTTGTTTTAGTAATAAACCTTCTTCTTTTAATAGCTGAATAATTTTAGTTCTGGCTTCTGTAATTTTAAGACCAGTGATATGGTTAGCAAATTCTTGAGCTCTTTTGGGATTTATACAATTATCATCAAATTTTATATCTTCTAATCTACCTTGTTTGCTGATAATAATTTTGGTAGGTAATTTATGCTTTCTCCACCATAAAATGTCAGTTTGATCTCCAAATGTACAGCACATAACAAGTCCAGTACCTTTTTCTGGATCAACCATATTATCGGCAAGTAAAGGGATTTTAACCCCAAATAATGGTGAAATAGCAAATTTATTAACTAGGTGATTATATCTTTTATCTTCAGGGTGAAAAAAAACAGAAACACATGCTGCTAATAACTCTGGTCTTGTCGTGGCAATTATTATTGGTGTATTGTCTTCTAACAAGAATTGAATATCATTCATGAAAGTAGTTTTTTCACGATCTTCAATTTCCGCCTGAGCAAGGGCTGTTTGATCAACAGGATCCCAGAGCATTGGTTGAGAATTGCGATAAATTTGATCTTTTTCTACTAGATCCAAAAAAGACATTTGTGAAATTTTACATGAAAGAGGGTTGATTGTCTGATATTCAATATCCCAATCTACCGATAAAGCTATTTTTTTAAATAAATCTCTAAATTTTTCTTCTTCTTGCGGTACAACTTCATTGCAAATATCAATAAACTCTTTTCTGCTAACAGAATTTGCACGAATATTTCTCTCTTTTTCAACTAATCTTTCTGTTGGGAGGCCATTATCATCAAAACCCATTGGATAAAAAATATTCATACCTTTCATTCTTCTGTGTCTAACAATAAAATCCGTATGAGTATAACTATAAACATGACCAATGTGAAGTTGACCAGAAACTCCAGGTGGTGGTGTGTCCACAACAAATGTGTTTTCTTTTGATATGTTTTTATCCCAATGATAAATAGATTTTTCTTGCCAAAATTTCTGCCATCTTTGCTCGCTTTCATCAAACTTGTATTTTTTTGGAAATTCGATCATAATATTGTTGTATTAATTTGATATATTAAATAGAAATAATATTGTAAATAATAAAAAATGCCAAAGATTTTTTTTACTATAGCAAAGCTAATGCGTCTTAATTCTTTTGCACCTTACTTACTAGTTTTTTCTCCTGCTGTTTTTGGATTATTATTGGCATATGAAAAAACAAGTGATTTATCTTATATTTTTATAATTTTTGTTGGTTCTATTCTAACTAGAAGTGCTGGATGTATAATAAATGATTTTTTTGATAAAGATTTTGATAGGCAAGTAAAACGCACAAAAAATAGACCTCTTGCAAATAACACAATATCAAATATTTTGGTATTCACTATTTTAATATTATTGCTTCTATTAGCATTATGGTTGCTTTTATTTCTAAAACCTGTCGCGATAATATTAGGAATAGTTGCATTTTTTATGATGCTTATCTATCCATTAATGAAAAGATTTACTTATTTTCCTCAAGTATTTTTAGGTTTAACATTTAATTTAGGCTGTCTTATTGGTTATGCATGCGTTAAGGATGATATATCAATATCATCGATTTTAATGTATGTTGCATGTGGATTTTGGACTTTTGGTTACGACACTATTTATGCATTTATGGATATCAAAGATGATAAATTAATAGGTGTTAAGTCATCTGCTGTTTTTCTAGAACATAAACCATATAAGTTAGTAATATTGATTGTTTATCTTATATTTATTTTATTATATATAACAGCAAATTTACTATCTAATAATATAATTGGTTCTTTAGGAGCTCTAATTGCGATACCAATTTTAAGCTGGCAAATTAAGAGTTTAGATATCTCAAATCCTAAGAATTGTCTGATTAGATTTAAATCTAATCAATATGTAGGATTTATTATGGCTTTTACTATGTTGCTTGGATGTTTGTTTTAATAAATAATAATAAAAATAATCTTTATATAGGCTTGAAAAAATATATATTAGGTTTATATTCATAATAAGTATGATGTTGAAAATCTACTAAGAAAATATATGGAGGTAAGCAATGATTGACTATACAAAATCTTTTACGCAGGAGAAAAAAGGCTTTGATGAAGGCTTAAGAAATTATATGTTAAGAATATATAATTTTATGGCTATGGGACTTTTAGTCACAGGGAGCTTTGCTTTTGCAGCTTTAAATTTTCCACCACTAACTAGTTTAATCTTTAATCTTGGTCCTAACGGAGAATTTTTAGGTAGCACTGGTCTTGGAATGATTATTTCATTTGCTCCTCTTGGTATTGCAATATATTTCTTTATGGGTCTTGGTAGAATGTCTGTTAATACTGCGCAGACTCTATTTTGGGTCTATGCTGGGGTTATGGGTTTATCTCTTTCCTATCTAGGTTTGATATATACTGGGCAATCCTTGGCTCGTACATTTTTTATATGCGCCTCTGTATTTGGCGCTATGAGTCTTTATGGATACAGTACAAAAAGTGATTTAACATCTATGGGATCGTTCCTTGTGATGGGTTTGATAGGAATGATAGTTGTTTCACTTGTAAATATATTTTTGAAAAGTCCAGCTGTTGAATTTGCTATGTCTTTTATTGGTATAGCTATATTTATGGGATTGACTGCTTGGGATACACAAAAACTTAAGATTATGTATTATAATTCTGGTGGCGGAGAAATGGGGCAAAAAATGGCTGTTCTTGGAGCTTTCACACTATATTTAGATTTTATCAATTTGTTTTTATATATGTTAAGATTCTTTGGTGACAGAAAATAGAAACAAACTTAGATAGTTTTTAAGTATTGATTATATTTATAAAATATGAAAAAAAATCCTAGTGCGGCAATATTGATAATAGGGAATGAAATACTCTCTGGTCGCACTTTGGATACAAACACGAAAACTATAGCTAGCTATCTTGAAAGAATAGGCATAATAGTTTGCGAAACGAGAACAGTTCCTGACTTAAAAAAAATAATCATAGAGTCTGTTTTAGCTTTAAGCTCATCTTATGATTATGTTTTTACAACAGGTGGAATTGGTCCTACTCATGACGATATCACTAGTCTTGCGATATCAGAAGCTTTCTCGGTTCCTTATAGTCGAAACGAAACTATCTATAATATTTTAAAAGATTTTTATCAAAATCGCGGCGAGGAGATGAATAAAGCTAGGGAAAAGATGTCTTTTATTCCAGAAGGTAGTACTCTTATTCCTAATAATGTTAGCAAAGTTCCTGGATTTAATATAAAAAATGTATATTGTTTGGCTGGAGTTCCAGAGATTATGGAGTCTATGCTTAATTTTATTATTCCATCATTAGAACATGGCTTAGTTATAAAAACTTTATCCCTTGATCTAATTGTTGGAGAAAGTGAGATTGCTGAAAAATTTGAGATGTTACAAAATAAATATCCATCTATTGATATGGGAAGTTATCCATTTACAAAAGATGGGATTCACGGAACTTCATTGGTGCTAAGATCTGCTAATTACCTTGATCTTGATAAGGCATTTTATGAGTTAACACATTTAATATCTATATAATCAGAGCGCTTTTTTTGTGCGTAGCTAATTTGTCAGATTGTTAAAGAAGACACGATTCATTATTTTCTTGGTAACATTGTAAACGCGAATTTAGGATAAGGAGTGATTGAACCATAGGTTGCGCTAGGGATTGAAGGGGATTATAATGTTAATTATTCAACAAAAACATAAAATCCCCATGAAAAAATGTATCATAACTGTGTATTATTTAATAGATAATTTTTGTAAAA
>CAMCXV010000049.1 GCA_945883665.1 Rickettsia typhi
CTCCATAAAAGAAAGTTGCCCCTCTAAGACATCTAGAGAACTTGATAAACTAGCTTGTTTTACTTTCTTTCTAGTATTTCTTTGAGCTTTAGGCTTGCTGTAAATATTGGTAGTTTTACCTGTTTTTTGATTAGTAACTTGAGTAACAATAGTTTGTTTAAAGAAAAATTTGACGGCGACTACTTTACGACCTTCTTTTTGTTCTTCAAACCTTAGCCCTATATCGTAATTATTATTGATTTCTTGGCAGGCATGAGCAAAGGTTTTTATTTTAAAATCTCTATAAGCTTTAAATTTATCTCCAACTGCAAACGCTTCTCTTAATTGACTTATTGACTTTAGCATCCAACCAGTTTCTTTAAAATCTTGTATTAATTCATATAAACGTGTTGTATACAGACTGCCAAAATTAGATATCTCTTTAAGATTATATAATACAAATTTTTTTGTAACCTGAGATAAGTAAGGCATTATATCATCTGTGAATTTGATTGAAACATAACCTTCTCCTTTATTATACTTAGCCATTGAACAGATATTGATTCGCCATACTTCTTTTAATTCTATCCTTTCTACCTTAATATCTGTTTTCATTAACTTATCTAACGCTTTCTTTAGAATCCCATAGCAAGTGTGTATATCAACTTCAAAAATATCGCTAAATTCTTTAGCAGTTAATAAATGCTCTCTTTGTAATTGTTCTGGTTGTAAATATTTTCCAAATTCATCAACGCCACCTATCTTACTAACCAAATGTAAAAACACTTGATAATCATTAAGGGTAAAATTGCCAAAATTAGCATTATTCAGTTTCTTATTTTTATAAAGTTTAGGAGTTTTAGAATTAAAAACTTCTGGGAAACTATCTTTTTTCATTAGGATATGTGATGATTATTTGATTTAAGAAGACTTTACAACAAAAGTCTTCTTAAATCAAATGTGTATTACTTAAAATTTCAGGTGGCAAAAAGTCTTAGTTCAGGTGGCAAAAAGTCTTAGTTTGATCCCAGAACAGCTTGGAGCATAAGGCCTACAAGGCTGCTACAAATATACTTACAAATAAAATACAAATAAGTTTATGAAAGGGATAACTTCTGTGGATAACTCAAAACATGAGTGAAATTTTAACAATAAAAAGCAATACTGAGTTCGCTACGCTCACAAAACTAGAGTTTATTTTAAGAGGTTGGCAATAGAAGATTCTTTGATGTTTTTAGAATTTTTACTAAATGGAACGATTGTAGTTAGGTGAAATATGGCTAAAGCAAGTTTTAAGGTGGTTTTTAAAGGTGATATCGTGTCGGTATAAGCAATCGTACATAAAAACATTTACTACTCTTGTAACGAGCGTTTAAATCGATTTTATAGATTTTAATGAGTAAGTTAAAATTTTGCTGGTTTTTTGTAGCTATATTCAGAGGAAACAACAATTCGATCAACTAATGCTTTACCTTTTTGACTAATTCCTTCCAGTGCCATTTCTACGCAATCAGGAGAATTGCTTTTATTAAGTGTTTTATAAAAATTAGTAGACTTAGCAATTTTACATAAAGGCTTAGATTTCAGAGCCTCGTCTGTTATTTTTTCCGCCGCTAAGTTTAGTTCGGTTATGTCTTGAGGAGTCGGTACGTATTCCTTCATATTATAGTTTTTTTCTTAAAATTATCATGATATATAATAGCATAGAAAGCTTAGTATTACAAGGGTTGTAGGGCGTATTATTTATTAGTTTTTAATTAAAAATTAGGTAGTGTTTGTTTGAAATAAAGAGGATTAAAATTGGTAATTTACTAATGTTGTATAATTATCTCATTATACGCTATAAGGTTTTTGTAATTGAATTGGGGAGATCGGCTTTAAAAGAACTTAGTAAGCTTGATGTTTATTGTAAGCATTATGTTTTATTACTGGATAATGTTGTTATAGGAACTTCAAGACTCTGCTACACCGATAATGTGGTGGAACTAGGGAGAGTAGCTCTGTTAGCAGATTATAGAAATAAAGGTTATGCTTCTTTAGCTATTAATTTGCTAATAAATCAAGAAAAGGAAGAAAGTAAAACTGATTTTATAAGATTATTTACTAAGAATGAAAATATAGATTTTTATAAAAAGTTTAATTTTTCAGAATCGGGAATACGTTTTTTCGGTGATGACCCTTACCCCTATATGACTATGATACTTGATCTAAAATAAATGTTTATTGCGGTAAAATAAAGCGAAATAATGAGCCTTTACTATCATTGTTTTTTGCTGAAATAATGCCGTTATGGGCATCAATAACTTTTTTGCATAAAGCTAATCCTACGCCTCTTCCGCCTGCTGGAGTTTTTGTTCTAGAGCTAACCGTAAAAGGGTTGAAAATATCTAATAAATCCTCTTCAGGAATACCAATACCATCATCCTGTACACTAAATTCAATAGTATGATTTTTTGTTGATTTTAACGTAATAGCAATTGTTCCTTTTTTACAATATTGAATAGCATTAATTACGATATTATCGATTGTACGTGCAGTGTAGTACTCATCACATAAAGCCGTCAATTTATCTTCTATTTTTAGATCAAAATTTAGATTTTCTTTGTCCTTTTCTTCAATATATAATTTTTGGCAAATTTCTACTCTTTCGTAGACTAAGTCGGTTAAATTCACTTTAGTTTTATTTAACTTATAGTTAAGATTCTCAAGTTTAGATAAATCGATCAAATTGTTTACTAAACTATTTAACCGTTCTGAACTTTTAGCTATTTCTTGAGTAGCTTTACGCCTTTGTTTTTCACTGAATTTATCATAATTTTCCCACAAAACTTGTCCCATGCTAGTAATACCGGTGATAGGTGTATGCGCTTCATGTTCGAGATTTCGCAAGAATTCGTTTTTAAGTTCATGTAATCTAGATAACTCGTGTTTTTGATCTTCTACTTTACTAGACAAAAACAAATTATTATCTTCCGTCAATTCTTGATACTGTTGTTTAGGTTTAAGAAAAAGTACTAATGAACTGGCGGTCAACAATATTAAGTAAACAATTTTAAATTGAGATGTTGATGTGTTATTACCAAGTAGGTCTAAGTTAACATAGTAATGATTATATAAAATAGTTGTTAATCCTACCCCTAAAGCAATGTTGAATAAAGCCCATTTCCATCTAATCAATGATACTATAATTACAATATTTATCATAAATACTATTAGTTGAATTTCGGCAAAGTTACTGATTAGTACTATTAAAAAACTAAAACAAATTAGTACGGAAAACATAATAAAATTCCAGATTACCGCAATAAAGCAGCTATCTTTCCATTGTTGTAACCATAAAGGATAACTTATTAAAGCACTGGAAGTACATAGAGTTAAAGGATAAAGGACATCTAGTAAAAAACTATGCTGATTATGAAATTTTATAGATAGATTGTGAACACTACTAAAAGTAACGATCATTACAAAAAAACCTAATATTGAGATGAGACCCTCGCCATTTGGATAATTATGTTTACATACTTCAACGATATTAAATTCTTTAAAATCACGCATTATCTTTTTAAATTTATTCTCTCTCTCGTTCTGAATAATAATTAATGTTTTTTTGTCTTTTATTCCGACCCAACCGCCAGATTGTTTGAGCAAATAATGACTACCTATTAAAACAATAAGATTAGCAAGCATAGCAATTGGAACGCTGTCTATAATTTTTATTTTAAAAATATTCCATACCAACCCAGTGATAAAACCAGCTGTCATTCCGAGTAACACTGATTTTTCTGTACTCCTAAAGCCCAAGATTGCCATGATAAAAGGTACGCTAACAATTGGCATAAAAAAGGATTGTGCTAAGACAAGTAAACTTAAGATGTTATTGTTAATCGATGCTAAAATTATTGAAAATATCCCAATTAAAAAAGATATAGTACGAGCTAACAATAGTTCGTTTTTAATATTTTTGGAACATAGTGTTTTGTAAAAATCATGAGATACAATAACCGCAGTAGCATTAATATAAGAATCTGCAGTAGACATAACCATTGCAATGATTCCAGCTAGTATTAATCCTCTTGCGCCTATAGGCGCATAATCAAAGATAATATGCTTAACTACGTCATTTTCATTTATATTTGGATTAAGAGATAAAGTTAATATACTAATCCAAGTAATTATAATAAGAAGAAAGAAGCAAATGATAGAAGCAAAGACAAAAGAATTTTGAACTTGTTTTATATTCTTAGACATAGATATTCTTTGAAATATAGCAGGGTTAAAACCTGGGACAGCAAAAAATAAAAATAAAGACAAATAATACAAAGTCTGTGGCTGCGAAATATCAAAAATATACTTATAGTTAAATAAATTATTGTTAGAAAGAGTATGTATTATACTATCAGTATTATCTATACTTTTTAAAAGAATATATGCAATTACTGGTATAATAATACTAAATGTAAAAAATTGAATAATATCAGTAAAAGTGACTGACTTTATACCTCCTAAAGAAGAATATAAACTTATTATAACCCCAGCTGATAAAACACCATAAAAACTAGAAGCTCCAACAGCATATTCAAAAGCTAATCCTGCAATTTTTAATTGCACAGCAATTATCCCAATGACTCCAATAAAACTTGATATAGCACTCACTAATCTTACTTTTTTTCCAAATAAATCACCCATCGCCTCAGCTATCGATAATTTACCTAAAAATTCCCCCATACGTGGAGAAAAAAATAAACCTATTATTAAAAGGCAAATTACATCCCCTATAGAAGCGAATAAATAACGAAATCCTCCTTTATAAATCTCGGTAATATTTACAAAGAAAAATACACCGCTAATCCATGTAGCAACTATAGTAGTTGTAATAGTAGCTGTACTAAAATTTCTATCTCCTATAGCATATTCTCTAATAGTTTTAATACCTCTACTAGAAGTTAAACCTAGAACAATATTAACTACCAAGAATCCTAAGAAAATAATCGTATCAACACTTGCAATCATAAATACTTAACAATTTATAAGACATATTCAATTTTGGATATAACTTACTAAAGTTAACTATTATTATCAATGATTGAAACTAATTTTTACTTTTTATCAGAAAAATATTTTAAGTGTTCTTTCCATATCACTCACTTTAAAAAAATTGATCATCGAGAATTACAAAGAAAGGCGGCTATCTATCAAAGAATAACCGTCTATTTGAATTTAAGAGATAGAGATAAAAAATATCTATAGCTTATCTATTTTTTCTTTAGATAAACCAGTATATTTTTGTATTTTTTCTGTAGGCTCACCGTCTGATCGCATTTGTTTTGCTATTTCAATTTTACCTTCGATCTTACCTTGTTGTAAAGCGTGTTCAATATTATTTTTTTCCATATCATCATCTATTTTTGAATCAATATAAGCTTTCATTTCATCTGAATTCCAATTATGACGTTCTAATTTTTGATAAGCTTTTTTAACAAATTCATTTTCTACTTTTGGCATTTCATTTAAATTAGAAGCTTCTTTAAACATGCTTAACCATTCTAATGTTGAACTGTTTAAAGATGATTTTTCTAATTTTGAGAGTTCAATAAATATATGTGATTGACCAACTAAAAGTTGTTTATTAGTTGTTGTTTCTTTAAAAGGATGATAACTAATACAAGGTATATCATCACCAAAACATTCTCTGCCCATAATAGAAACTGTTATAACTGGTTGGATTTTAGCATGAGCTATTCCTTGTTCTAGTTGATCTGTAACGGCATGAGCTGAATAATATTGAATTCTTTGTAAGTAGTTCTGTTCATTGCGTTTTTGCATTTCAACAATAAAAATATTTCCCTTGTCATCTTCAACTTTTAGATCGCACAAGCTTTTTTTACCATGATAGACATCTGGCATGTGATCTTTATTCAAGAATTCAATTTTTTCTAGTTTGGTTGAAAAGGGAAACTCTTTAGCGCAAATTATTACAGATTCTAAAAAATCTTTAATTCCTTCTTTGTTATCTGTACTAAAAATTTTTTTAAAAGCTACGTCATTAGTAGGGTCTGCAAACATTTCCATTTTATCTATCCTTGGTTTGTTTAAACTTGAAAATGATCTATACAACATATTCAAACCAGAGTTTTGCTCGAATCGTTGATAATTTTGATAATTAACAATATTCTTTGCTACTTGTTGTGATAAAGAAGGTTTGTAAGAAAACATTTTATTAAAACTAAAAGATTCTTTTTTAGGAGTAATATCAATTCTATCTTCTATTTCGTGGCAATTCTTATTCAGCATAACTTCTGTTGCGGGAGTATTTGTCACCGCTTTTAAAGTTCCTTTTATTGCTTCTTTAGCATAAGGAATACTTTCTCTACCGATATTAGAAATAGCTTTCATAGCAAACCTCTATTTTAATTAATGAACTTTATAACACCACTATTTTAATGCTAAATATAAAAAAATTGCAAATATTATTAACAAGTACTAATAAGATCGCCGATTTAAATTCGCCTAGTATCAAAGTTTAAAACACTCGATTATCACTGTAGTTAGTCTTTTCTTCTTTAATCATTAAGTGTTCGAGAGTAAGCCAGCGGAGCTTCCCCGCTGGCTTACTCTCGAACACTTAGAAAACAACTGATACAGAGCCAATGAAAAGCAGTGTTGTAAACAACACTCGATCTTACTCTCTTTGC
This sequence comes from Rickettsia typhi, assembly GCA_945883665.1. Taxonomy (GTDB): domain Bacteria; phylum Pseudomonadota; class Alphaproteobacteria; order Rickettsiales; family Rickettsiaceae; genus Megaera; species Megaera typhi_B. The sequence goes on from CAMCXV010000049.1 coordinate 6,672, forward strand.
AACGCTTAATTTTTATGATCTACAAAGGATTCTATTTAAAGATTTTTTGCTGGTTCAACAGAGTAAGAAAAATATTCAAATTTTAAAAAAATAATGCCAAATTTAATTAAAAAAATCCTTTTTTCTGAGTCAGCAATCAAAGTTTCAACAAAATCAACGTAAGTATTATAACAAAAGGTCTAACAATCTATTTAAAATTAGCAAACTTTAGTTTGCATGTTGCGTATAACACTATTTCTTCGAAATGAGATGATATAACCATATTCCTAATTCAAAAAAAAGAAAATTTAGTTAGCTTGTAAAAATGATTGTTTTCGGTTTGGTCGACTTCGGGGAATTTTCTTATTTCTTGAGTTTGGAAATTTAAGTTATGACAAACATTCGTAGAATTTTGTTATACGCAATCTGCAAATAAATTTGCTTGCTCTTTGAAATTCATTTTCATACAATGAAAGGTTAATCATTAAAGTCAGATAGAAACAAACGATTCAAAAGATAAGAAAAGTATTATTACAAGAAGGATTATTTTTTTGATGATGTGAATTTTGAAAGAAGAGATGAGAGAATACTCTTCATTGGCTTTACTTCTGGTTTTAACTCCATAAAAGAAAGTTGCCCCTCTAAGACATCTAGAGAACTTGATAAACTAGCTTGTTTTACTTTCTTTCTAGTATTTCTTTGAGCTTTAGGCTTGCTGTAAATATTGGTAGTTTTACCTGTTTTTTGATTAGTAACTTGAGTAACAA
>CAMCXV010000050.1 GCA_945883665.1 Rickettsia typhi
ATTAGGTTCTATACACACTCTCTCTGCCATTGACATTTTCATTAATTTCTGCTATGTTAACTTAATAAGTTACTACCGTCTTTTACAAATTCCAGTATTTCCTTCTCTTGTTTTAAACAACTGTACGGAACCTAATCGGGTTAGCTATACTTAAATATAGATGCGAAAAAATGACTTCACTATTTATATGAAACAATATATGGTTTTCTGAAATTAATGATAATATTTTTATGAATACGAAATTACGCACTTATTTTATAGGTGTTGCATGGTTTATACTAAGCTTAGTCAGTAGTTCGATAAATGACGTAATATCAAAATATGTAGGTTTAAGACTCCATAGTTATGAAATTACTTTTCTTAGATTCTTTTTTGGTACGGTGACTTTGATTCCCTTTATATGGTACTACGGTAGCAATACACTCAAAACTAGTCGACCTTTTGTTCATTTTGTTAGAGGGGGGTTATTATTTTTAGGGATGGTAGGATGGACTTATGGTCTTAGTATAGCACCTGTAACAACTGGCACTGTTATTACTTTTACTATTCCTATTTTTGTACTAATTCTTGGTGTATTTTTCTTAAGCGAGCATATAATTTGGCAAAGATGGTTAGTAACAATTGTTGCTTTTATAGGAATAGCTATAACTCTAGATCTTAATGCCGAAGATTTTAATCCGGAAATATTAGTATTTGTTATATCAGCTGTTGGTTTTGCAATTTTAGATATTTTTAACAAAAAGATTGTAATCAAAGAATCCATGATAAGTATGTTGTTTTACTCGGCAATCATAACAACAATATTAGCATGTCCTTTTGCTGTTTATTATTGGATTACGCCAACCATAAATGAACTAATATTACTCTTTATTCTTGGAATGAGCGCCAATTTAATTTTATTTTTTATTCTCAAAGCTTTTACTTATGCAGATGCGACTGCATTGATGCCTTATAGATATCTTGAATTAATTCTGTCAGCTGGGATTGCTTATATAGTATTTTCAGAAATTCCTACTACTTCAACTCTTTATGGTGCGCTAATAGTGATACCATCTACATTATTTATTATTTATTCAGAAAAAAAAGAATTCAACAGGCAGGATAAGGAGAGTAAATCTTGAAGAGCAAAATGAATAAGCGCAAATTAATTTTAACAAGTGGTATTGCCAATAGTTTTGAATGGTATGATTACGCGTTATTTGGTCATTTTGCTCCGGTAATTGGACAAAAATTCTTTCCAAATAATGATCCTAGCACATCCTTACTTTATGCATTTTTGGTTTTTGCTATTGGATATCTGATGAGACCTATAGGAGGTATCTTTTTTGGGATAATTGGCGATAAATTCGGACGTAGAGCAGCTCTTAGCGCTTCTATTATTTGCATGGCATTTCCGACTGCTGCTATAGGTATTTTACCAACTTACGAAACAGCTGGTATAGTTGCAACAAGTATGATGATATTAGTCAGAATGTTACAAGGTTTATCGATGGGTGGTGCTCTAACAGGATCAATATCTTTTGTAATTGAACATAGTGAAAAAAATCAAAGGGGTTTTATTTCTAGTTTTTCAATGTCAAGTATTTGCATAGGTATTTTATTAGGTTCTTTAGTATTTTATTTAACAACATCCATTTTTACGCCTGAACAATTTGATTCTTGGGCTTGGAGATTACCATTTTTAATTGGAGTATTGATTTTTTTTGCTGGTATTTATATTAAGAAACATACAGCTGAAACCCCTTTATTTCTTGATAGTCAAGTAAATGGTAAAATGGAAAAAAATCCATTGAAATTTGTATTTAAAAATCACTTTTTTGATATGATAATTTCAATTTTGATTAATGGAACAGGATCAGTAATATTTTATGTTGAATCTATATATTTGATATCGTACTTAAAAATACATAGAGGATTTGATGAAAATGAAGTAAGTAATTTAGTGAATATTTGTTATATTATTATGATAATAGTAACTATTTTTGGCGGATGGCTTTCTGATAAAATAGGGAGAAAAAGAATATTTGTTATTAACTTATTACTTATAATTTTTAGTGCTAGATTTTTGTTTGAATCTTTTGAATTTGGAAATTTCAATTCTATTATTATAGCGCAAATTATTATTGCAATTTTAGCTTCTATGTATATAGGTCCAGAACCGGCTCTTCAGGCTGAGTTATATCCAACCAGTGTAAGAAGTACAGCTCTTTCAATTTCTTATAATACCGCCACAAGTGTTTTTGGTGGCACAGCTCCGTACATAATGGAGTCTTTAGTCCAAAAAGGTACTATAAAATCAGGCGCTGTTTATATTATAATATGTGCTATTCTTAGTTTAATAGCTTTATATTTTTATGTTGATAAATCGGAAAAAGATCAAAAACTATAATATGTTAAATTACGCAAGTTTTCAGTTAAAAAGCTATAATGCAAAAATATTTATAAATTAAAATCAAATAAATATGCCAAATAAATTATCACTAACTCCTTTAATTTTATTAGATGAGACTCAATTAATAAAAAAACTATTGCCTAAATTTAAATTTCCCGCTGCTCAACAACAATTAATTATCACAAGAGCTCAAGACTTTATTGCCTCAATTAAATCAAATAAAAAATTTTCTATCGAAGAATTTATTAATAAATTTAGTCTTTCTACAGATGAAGGTGTAGCGCTAATGTGTTTAGCAGAAAGTTTGCTGAGGATACCAGATTTACAAATAAGCAAAGAATTTGTGAGTGATAAATTATCTAATAAATCTTGGGAGGCTTTTTTATTCAAGAAATCAAAATCATTTAAAACTGTATTTTCTTCCTTTGGCATCTATTTTTCTGGAAAATTTACGGATATTGTTAAATCAGATAATATTTTGGTGAGATTAATTGACAGATTCGGTCAACCAATTTTTTTAAAAACTTTAAGACAAGCAATTATATATCTTAGTAAATCATTTGTATTTGCTGAAAATATAGAAGATGCTCTAGGAAAAACAAAAGATTCCTCAAATTATAGATTTGCTTTTGATTTACTTGGTGAATCAGCAAGAACAAAGAAGCAATCAGAAAAATATTACACTGATTACATCGATGCAATAGATTCTATAGCTAAAAGTTTTGCTAAAAAAGAAGATGAATTTGCTGATGTAACGTCAAGACCAAATTTATCAGTTAAATTGACTGCTTTATATCCAAGATTTGAATATGCAAAATTGCCTGATATAAGGCAAGAATTAATGCCAAAAATCATTAATTTAATAAACAAAATCAAAGAAAATAAACTAACAATCACTTTTGATGCAGAAGAATCTTTTAGACTAGATGTTTATATTACATTTTTAAGCGAAATAATAGAGCAACCAATTTTGAAAGATTTCAATGGTATTGGTCTGGTGGTACAAGCTTATCAAACTAGGAGTTATAGTTTAATAGAAGATATTATTTCACTAGCAAAAAAAGCTAATAAAGTAATATCTATAAGATTAGTAAAAGGTGCATATTGGGATACTGAGATTAAACATGCTCAAATTAATGGTTTAGCACGCTATCCAGTTTTTACAAAAAAGGAATATACTGATGCAAATTATATTGCCTGTGCTAAGTTGATGTTAGAAAATAATGATTATATATATCCACAATTTGCCACTCATAATGCTTTAACTATTTCAACAATAATGGAAATGACAGAGAATAAACCTCATGAGTTTCAAAAGCTTTATGGTATGGGAGATGCTTTGCATTCTTATTTAGTGAATAATAATAAAGCAAATGTAAGAATTTATGCTCCAGTAGGCAAATCAGATGATTTACTTGCTTATTTGATGCGTAGATTATTAGAAAATGGGGCAAATAGTAATTTTGTAAACAAAGTAATTTCAGCAGAGGTTCCCCTCTCTGAGTTAAGCTTTAATTTACATGATAAAATTTTAAGTTTATTAGATACTGGTAATAAGCTTCCTTTACCAGAAAATATTTATCCAAACAGGAAAAACGCTATGGGTTATGATTTAGGATACAAAACAAATTACTACTATATTCAGGAAAAAGTTGCTAGTTATTTCTCAAATATCTATAAAGTAGGTTCAATAATAGATGGCAAGGAAACCAAAACATCAAAAAATTCGAATGAATGTTTTTGTCCAGCAAAAATTGCTGAGAAATTATCAGATGTTTATTTTGCTACTTCTGCTGAGATAACACAATCAGTAGATTCTGCTTACCAAGAATTTCATAATTGGAGCAAAACTAAGGTAGAAGTAAGAGCAGAGATTTTAGAAAAAATATCTCATTATATAGAAGATAATAAATTTGAATTATATTCTCTACTTATCAAAGAAGGTGGTAAATCAATTCACGATGCTATAAATGAAACAATCGAAGCAATTGATTTTTGTAGATATTATGCAAGTCAAGCAAAATTAATTTTGCGTGACAAGACTCTTCCTGGTCCTACTGGAGAAAAAAATATACTTTCAATGCATGCTAGAGGGGTTTTTGTTTGTATCAGTCCATGGAATTTTCCACTTGCAATATTTGTAGGACAGATAGTAGCAGCATTAGTTGTAGGAAACACTGTAATAGCAAAGCCAGCTGGACAGACCTGCATTATTGCTAATTTTGTAGTGAAATTAATGCATAAAGCAGGAATACCTAAATCTGCATTACAGTTAAATATTACTTCTGGTAGTAATATCAGTAAGTATCTATTAAGTGATAAGAGAATTGCTGGAGTGGTATTTACTGGTTCTTGCGAGACATCCAAGGCTATTAATATAACATTAGCTAATCGCGATAATGGCATAATTCCATTAATTGCTGAAACAGGTGGACAAAATGCCATGATAGTTGATAGTTCCGCTCTTCTTGAACAAGTAACAGATGATGTTCTTGCTTCTGCATTTTTTTCAGCAGGACAAAGATGCTCAGCCTTGCGCGTGCTTTATGTACAAGAAGAGATATATGATAATTTATATAATTTAATAAAAGAAGCTACAGAAACACTTAAAATTGGAGATACAGTTGATTTTAGTAATGATATAGGCGCTGTGATTGATAAAAATTCTTATGATAATTTGAGTAAACATATTGATTATATGGAAAAATTAGGTTTTAATATTTATGCTCATCCGCAAAAAAATAATTTAAAAGATGGAAATTATTTTTACCCTCACATTATAGAAATTAATTCAATTAATAATATACCAGCTGAAAATTTTGGACCAATATTACACATCATAAAGTATAAAAGTAAAGATTTAGATATAATTATTGATGAAATTAATAATTATGGTTTTGGATTGACCTTTGGAATCCATAGTAGAATTGAAGAAAAAATAGAATATTTAAGATCAAGAATTAAAGCTGGTAATATTTACGTAAATAGGTCAATTGTTGGCGCTAAAGTAGAATCTCAACCTTTTGGTGGAGAGAATAAGTCTGGCACAGGATTTAAGGCTGGTGGTCCACATTATTTACTAAAATTTCTTGTTGAAAGAACAACATCTTTTAATCTTACAGCAATAGGTGGAAATATAGATTTGCTAAAAGGTTAGAGTAATTTATTACTAAACGTAGATTCCATTTACATTTAGTGATTTTTGTAATAGTTTTACTTAGTTATATCTATTTTTTTGGATCTAAGCACCTGTAGCTCAATTGGATAGAGTGTTGCCCTCCGAAGGCAGAGGTTGTTGGTTCAAATCCAATCAGGTGCACCATTTTGAATTTTAAAAATTAAAATTAGATAAAAAAATGTCCGAAATATTACTTGGTAAAGATGTTAAATATAAAGATTTTTATGATAATTCTCTATTATTTCCCATAAAAAGGAGTTTGAATAGAAATAAAATTATTATTCAATCAGAGCTTCCATTTAATGGTTATGATTTATGGAATTGTTATGAATTATCATGGCTGAATCTAAAAGGTAAACCAGAAGTAAGAATTTTGCATTTTGTTATATCAGCTAATTCAGAGTATTTAATTGAATCAAAATCTATTAAATTATACTTAAATTCTTTTAATAATACTAAATTCACAAACGAAATTCAAGTATTCGATCTTATTACAAAAGATTTGAGTAGTGTTTCTGGATTATCAGTTGAAGTATCAATGCATCCATTAGATTATTATCAAAAACAACCTCTTAGTCTTTTTGAGGGAATATTACTTGATGAAATTGATGTAGAAATTTTTGATTATGAAGTTAATTCTGATTTATTAAAAATAGATTTTAATGCAACTGATAATGTTATAGAAGAAACTTTATACTCAAATTTACTAAAATCTAACTGTCTTGTTACTAATCAACCTGACTGGGCATCTGTACAAATCAAATATAAAGGTAGAAAAATAAATCATGCATCATTGCTGAAATACTTAATTTCTTATAGAAATCATAATGGTTTTCACGAAGATTGTATAGAACATATATTTATTGATATATTAGAAAACTGCAAACCACAAGAACTAACTATTTATGCAAAATATACTAGAAGAGGCGGTGTTGATATTAATCCTTTTAGAACAAACTTGAAGCTACAAAATACAGAAATTATAAAAATTCGTGATATAAGGCAATAATACATAAGTTATTGCCTTTAGATTTTAATAATTCTATCCAATTAAAGCTTTCATAGTTCTGCCTATTTCTGCTGGTGATTTTGAAATCACTATACCAGCACTCTGCAAAGCTTCAAATTTATCCTCTGCAGAACCTTTGCCACCAGAAATTATTGCCCCAGCATGACCCATTCTTTTACCGGGAGGAGCGGTAACACCTGCTATAAAACCTACTATTGGTTTTTTTATTTTAGATTTTTTAACAAATTCTGCTGCTTCCTCTTCAGCAGATCCACCAATTTCACCAATCATTATAATACTTTGAGTATGTTCATCGCGCAAAAATAAATCTATACAATCAATAAAGTTAGTACCATTAATTGGATCACCACCAATTCCAACACAAGTAGATTGACCAAGCCCCTCAGCTGTTGTTTGTGCAACTGCTTCATATGTGAGAGTGCCAGATCTTGAGACTATCCCTACTGTACCTTTTTTGTGAATATGACCAGGCATAATACCAATCTTACATTCACCTGGTGTTATAACCATAAGTATCTACACAAATTCTGATGCTTTATATTTAGGGTTATGATTAAATCTTTTATTTCATTCATAAAGGATTAGGCAAATGGAAGTAAGATTAGAAAACCGATATAAGAAATTGGTTAGGTCTCATATGCAGATTGGAAAT
>CAMCXV010000051.1 GCA_945883665.1 Rickettsia typhi
TTCCTAATAGTCAATCATGCCTTAGGCTCATTACTGCTATCCTGCTAGAAATTAGCGATGATTGGATTACTGGTGCTGCTTATTTAGATATGAGCGCGTAATATAAAAAAGGTGAAATGTGAATTTACAGAAAAATTGTTGCTTTATCGCTGCATTTTAGTTGTCATGATTTTTAGTAATAAAAAATATTTATTACTGTTTGAACTTACATTGCACATTCATTACTATGTAGAAACTTAAATGTGAATATACAGAGTAATTTTTATGAATAATCTTATTACTAATACATATACATTCAAAAACCAGATTTTTGTTAATCTTGTAATGCTGCTATTAATAATATTTGAAATAAATTTTGTCTTTGCATCAACAGAAGATCAGATTACAGAAAATATCAAATCATCCATTCAAAATATCAAATCAGTAGCTATTAGTTTTGAACAGTCAGATTCGAAAGGAACAAAAGCAAATGGGGTTCTAATAATAAATAAACCATACAAATTTAGAGTGAATTATTTTAAGCCATTCCCTCTTTTAATCGTGGGAAATAAAAATTATGTTTCTGTTTATGATGATGAGATGGAAAATTTAAGTAGAATATCCGCAAAAGAAAATATTTTTAATTTTTTATTAGTTGAGCAAATAAATTTTGATGATCAATTTGAAATTATTTCTGCAAAAGAAATAAAAGGTCATTATAAACTTAAATTAAATCATTTAGATTCAGGAAAAACAAGTGAGGTTGTTTTTAACAAAAATACAGGCGATATTGAAATGATGGAAATAGTTGAAGAGAATAATAATATAATTAAACTACAATTCCGTAAAACTCAGAAGATTAGTAAAATAAATAACAAATTATTTATTTTACAAGATCCAGATATTTTCGGTAAACCAGAACATTTGGATCAACAAAAATTATCAGAAAACTATCAGTAGGCATCTTAGTTAACCAGAACTATGGGCGGCTGTTAATAAAAAATTATATTTTATTGGTAGTCAAAGCAATAAAATAAGAAAAGACATACTATACACTCGGTTCGCTATAGTCCAAGACGGAAATCATCATCTTGGCAACAATCTCACTTTTTATCATTACTTTGTTGATTAATCATAAAAGTAAATTCCCTAGTTTTTGCAAGTCTTGCAAATCTTGCAAATGCAAAAATTACTGAATCAACAAATCCATCAAACCCAAAAATAAAATAACGTCTTATTATAAATGCTTTTAAAAAACATAATGGCAATTCGCAGGCTATCCGAAATATAGATGGTTCTCGTGAAAGAGAAATCATATCCTTAGCTTGTTGACCAGAATAAAAATTAGCTTTATTTATTAACTGTTCTATTGAGCTAGCAGATCTATGATAAGCAGGATTTTTAAAACTACAAACTAATTTACTTGTAGCAACTGATCCACTATTAAATGTTACTGCATCATGAGTAGTAGTTTTTTTTGTATTAGCAAAACTACAAAATTTACGGTTATATAATCTTATTACTCGATTAGATGGAGCAAATAATCTAGCTTTTTTATCGTTTCTATGCAAAATAACAAGATTTATATAATATGCATTAAAATCATTATAACTAGGCAGACTGAATTTATGTTTTATTTCTTCTTGTAACTGATCGGTCAATTCTTCATCTGCATCGATATTCAATATCCAATCATGCTTGCATAACAACTCAGCAAATGATTTTTGTTTTACATATCCTAGCCACTCGTTAAAAACGACTTTAGCCCCAAGGTTTTGAGAGATTATTACTGTATCATCAGTGCTACCACTATCTACAACTATTATCTCATCAACTACATTTTTAAGGCTATTAATTGCTTTTGTTATTCTATTTGCTTCATTCTTAGCGATAATAAATGCTGAAATTTTTATCATATTTTATATTTTATTCACTAAATAAAGGTATAGTAAAATAAAAAGTTACTCCCTTGATTTCATCAGACCTTGCCCAGATTTCCCCTTTATGGACTTCTATTACTTTTTTACATAGTGCAAGACCAAATCCTCTTCCACCAGCAGAAGTTTTGGTTTTAGAACTGACTACCGAAGTACCAAAAACATCTAATAGTTCATTTTCTGATATTCCTATGCCATCATCTTGGACACTAAATTCTATTTTGTCAATTTTTTTACTTAAGGTTATAGTAATAACACCTTCTTTGCAGAACTGAATTGCATTAATAATAATGTTGTCTATAGCAGTAGTAATGTAATATTCATCGCAATTAGTTATTATATTATCCTCAATTTTTAATATAAATTCCTGAAAATCATTAGATTCTTCAATATACAATTCTTTACAATGATTCACTCTTTTATATATTAATTCGCTAAGATTAACACTGGTAAATTTTAGTGAATTATCTAATGAAGTTAATTTTGATAAATTCAATATGTTATTTATTAAACTACTCAAGCGCTCAGAGCTCTTTGAAATAGTTCGTACAGTATCATAAATTTGTTCTTCTGTTAGTTTATAATAATTTTCATACAAAGCCTGCCCTAAACTGCTTATACCTAATAAGGGCGTTCTTGATTCATGCTCTAAATTACGCAAAAATTCTTGTTTTATATTGAGGGATTTATTTAGCTCTTCTTCTTGATGATCAAGTTTATTTTTCAAATATTTATTTTTCGTCTCAGATAATTCTTGTAAATATTGTTTTGGCTTGAGAAAAAGTACTATGGAACTACTAACTAACAAAAGTAAGTAAACAATTTTAAATTGCGATAAAGAAGAACCATTATCTCCTTCAATTGTTAAATAATTTAAATAATAGAAGCTTGTGATACAAACACCAATAATGATATTAATAAATGACCACTGCCATTTTGCAAGAGATGAAATAACAATAATATTTACCATAAATGCCATTAACTGAATTTCTGAAAAATCACTAATTAATGACATTAAAAAGCTAAAGCAGATTAATATAAAGAACATAATAATGTTCCAGAATATAGCAATTAATTTGCTGTTTTTCCATTTTTCTAACCATAAAGGATATGTCATAAGAATTGTAGAGCCACAGAGAGTTATGGGATAAAAAATATTAAGCAATTGCGCATATTGTATTTGATAATATTTTTCTAATGTATGGGCACTACTAAAGCTAGAGATCATCGTAAATACACCAAGTAATGCTATTAAACCTTCTCCTTTAGGGTAATTATCACTTAAAACCTTAATAAGATTAAAAGATTTTACACTTGATAAAAACATCTTAAATTTTCTTTTTCTAGCTCTACGAATATTAACAAGTTCAGTATCGTCTTTAATACCAACCCATCCACCATCTTGTTTTAATAGATAATGACTGCCTATTAAAAAAATAAGATTAGACATCATACCCATAAAAACGCTATTTATAATTTTAATTTGCCATAGATAATCCCATCCTATAACAGTCATAAAACCTGCTAACATACCTATTAAAACAGATTTTTCCGTACTTCTAAAACCCATAATTGCCATGATGAATGGTACTGTCACAATAGGCATATAAAAAGAACATGTAATAATAATCAATTCCAATAAAGTACCTTCGTAAAGAGCTAAATTCAAAGCTAATATTCCAATTAATATTGATACAATACGAGCAGAAATTAATTCATTTTTTATGAAATTTATTTTTAATGGTTTTAAAAAATCATGAACTATGAGAACAGATGTAGCATTTATATATGAATCCACAGTAGACATTATCATTGCCATAATACCTGCTAACATAGCACCTTTTAGTCCTACAAAAGAAGAATTAAAGATCAGTAATTTAATTGCATCATCTGACGTAATTCCTGGGCTAATTGATAAAACAAGTATGGCTATCCAACCAACAATGATAGAAAAAAATAAACACGTAAAAGCCGCAATAGTGAAAGATTTTCTAATTTGATTAGTATTCTTAGCTATTGCTACTCTTTGAAAATTAGCTGGACCAAATGGGGGAACCAAAAAAAAGCAAAATAGAAAAAGATAACGAAAAGATAATGGATTAGAAAAATTAAAAACTTCTTTATAATCAAACAATGGATTAGCATTTAAAGTATTACTAATTATATCAATGTTATCTATACTTATTAGCAGAGCATAAGCCACTATTGGTATTACGACGCCAAAAGTAAAAAATTGAATAATATCAGTAAATGTAACTGACTTTATACCACCTAATGATGAGTATAATGTAACTATAATAGCAGCTGAGATAACTCCGTAAATACCAGGAATTCCAAGGGCATATTCAAAAATTATTCCAGATAATTTTAATTCTACTGCAATTGCACCTGACGCTCCTATAAATCCTGATACAGACGTAATGACCCTAATTCGATTTCCAAATAAACTACCCATTGCTTCTGCTATTGACAATTTACCAAGAAATTCTCCCATTCTTGGAGCAAGGACTATTCCTACTATCAAAATAGCAAAAAAATCTCCTAACACAGCTACCCATATATGATTTAATCCATTAGTATAACTTTCCGAAAGGTTGACATAAAAAAATTCACCACCAACCCACGTAGCAACGATAGTTGCTACAAGAGTTGCTGTACTAAAATTTCTATTACCCACGGCATATTCTTGAATATTCTTAGTCCCACAACTTGAAAGCAATCCAGCTATCACAGTAACAACTAAAAAACCTATAAAAATAAAACTATCTATATTAAATATCATTATATATTCTCTCAAAGAAATTAAATTATATAAATTATATTATATTCATTTCTATTAAAATATATCATTTTTTTAATCTAGAGTTACAAAAATTTACTCTTAAATTAAAAAAATAAACTAAATTGATAGTAATTATATCAATTTTTTAGGAAATACAGGAAATTGGATTTTTTGACCAAGACCAATAAGCCTTAATCAAATAAATGATGTGTATTCTTAGTCTTACAAATCTACTTAGATTGGTTAAAAATGTGCTTTGATATTAACAACATTTTCACCAAGCCCTAGATTTTTTGGTTTACCGTATTTAAGCCATAAATCTATCATTAATTTAGTAATGACTAATGCCCCATACATTGAAGATATAATCCCTATCGTTAGGGTAACAGCAAATCCCTTTGTTGCACCAACTCCAAATGTATATAGTAAAAAAGCTGCTATTAATGTTGTAATATTCGAATCCATAATTGTTGCAAAGGCTGAATCAAAACCAATTTTTACAGAATATAAGTTAGAACAACCCTTAACAATTTCTTCTTTAACTCTTTCATAAATAAGAACATTGGCATCAACTGCCATGCCAATTGTTAAAATAATACCTGCAATTCCAGGTAATGTTAAAGTTGCCTGCAGCATCGATAATAGCGCTAGAATAAAAAATAAATCTATCACAAGTGTAATATTAGCAAAAATACCTAGTATGCCATATGATAAAGTCATAAACACTACCACTAGTAAAAATCCAACTAAAGCTGCAATTTTACCAGATTCAATAGAGTCTGTACCAAGATTCGGCCCTATTGTTCTCTCTTCAACTACTTTTAATTGAGTTGGCAAAGCTCCTGCTCTTAGTAAAAGGGCTAGTTCAGAAGCGGAATCAATAGTAAAATTACCGGAAATAATACCATCACCCCCTAAAATAGGATCGTTAATTACTGGGCTACTAAGAATTTTACCATCTAAAATAATAGCCAACCTTTTTCCACGATTTTTGCTTGTTACTTCAGCAAATTTTTTTGCTCCAATATGGTTGAAAGAAAAATTTACAGCAGGTATAGAATCTTTTGTAAAAGAAACAAAAGCATTGTTTAGTTCATCACCACTAACTATAATTTTCTTTTTGACAACTATTACTCTTTCCCCATCATTGTTTTCAGATTTTACAACCATTGATCCATTAGGAACAAAACCATTAGCTGCTTTTTCAATATTAGCTGTCTCATCAACTAAGTGAAATGTCAATTTAGCAGTCTTGCCGAGAAGATTTTTAAGCGTCGCTGGATCTTCTTCTCCCGGAACTTGAAGTAATATATGTTTAACCCCTTGCCTATGTATCACTGGTTCTTTTGTGCCGGTACTATCAATACGCATTCTTACGATTTCAATAGATTGATCAATCACTTTATCTTGCAATTGATTTAGCTGATATTCATCATAACTTAGTGTTACAGTATTATTAACAATACCAATATCGAGATTTGCATCAATTTTTCTAACGATTTTTTTTATCTCTATAAAATCATTTGATGATTTTATATCAAATTTTACATTAGCCTTGTCACTCACTAAGTTTTTATAACCAATTTTTTCTTGGCGTAAATGTTTCTTCAGGGACTCGGAAATAGAGTGACCAACACCATCTAGATAACTATCAAAATCAACATCCATTAGCAAGTGAGAACCTCCTCGCAAATCCAATCCCAGATTTACTTTATCTCCTGGTAGCCAATCATATTTTTTTTTAGTAAAATTTGGTATTACATATATTGTTGAAATAATAATAAGTAAAATTGTTAATATTATTTTCCAACTAGATATTTTTTGCATTTTTTTATATTTAGCCGATTAGTTATTAATATTTTATGATGAATGTCTACACATTTTCCAATGAATTACAAAGAAAATTAGCAATATAATAAGCCAAGTAGTAGCATTGATAATGCTACTACTCGCACCATCTTTGATTTCCTCTATATAATCTCCCTTAGCAATAATTCTTTTTTCTTCTATTAATTTCAAACTAAGTGATTGCCATTTTTCTTTATCATCAGGATTTTTGTGTTTTTGATATTCAATATATTTCTCATTGTCAGCAAAGTTATTTAACTGATTTTTGTATTTGTAATCTGTAAATATTAGGTCTGTTGTACTAACAAGCATAATACCAATAGTGACCATCATTACTATAGACGCAACTAAACATATTACTAAACAATATACTTGTGTAAAATTTTTGTGCATTAAGTTACCTGTTAACAATATTTATTTAGTTTTCACCATTTTATTTACCTGATTTATCTTTCTTTTTTTCTATAGATTTAACATTTTTTATTTCTTCTTTTTTTGCTCTGCTTAATATATCAGAAATTGATGTTTTCAAGATTTTGATTTCAACATCTTTAGCGATTG
>CAMCXV010000052.1 GCA_945883665.1 Rickettsia typhi
CGATTTCGACCATGACGCTCATGTTTCATCATTTTTATAAAATCATAATCATGAAAACCTTGTGGTAATATTAACTTAGCTATTTGACTACCTTTTGTGCTTTAAAAATCCATTCTAAACCACTGTGTTAATTATTGCAATTGGTATAATATTAGCAATTTAGTTTCTAATCGTATAACAGAAGTTGGAAATTTTTTCGTTCCCACTTCTACTTCTGTTCCTTCCAACACAGATAATATAGAATTATCACAAGGAAGAGAAGATTATGGTACTGGTTTATCATCTGGTGATAATCATAATCTTTTTGGTGCATGGGCAACACCTTTCTATTCTAAGTCCGAGCAGAAAAAAATTAGTAATGCTTCTGGATTTAAAGCTGATTCTTATGGTGGTACATTAGGTTTTGACACCAAGGTTAATGAAGATGCAGTTCTTGGAGCGGCATTCTCTGGAACAAATACTCAAATTAAGCACAAAGATTTCAAATCTGGTGACAAAACAAAAATAAGTTCTTACTTGTTATCTCTATACGGTGCTCAACAATTCAACGATAAATGGTTTGGGCAAGCTGTTCTTAGTTTCGGCTTAAGCCATATAATTAACAAAGAAAATAGAAGAATTTCAGATTCTCAGCTAGCAATTGCTAAAGCAAGCTACGATGCTATGAGTTTTTCATCAGGAGTACTTGCTGGATATAATAAAGGACTCGGTAATGGATTTGTTTTAACACCTATGTTTGGCATAAGCTATAACACACTAGGTGGAATTAGTTATAAAGAGTCAGGTGAAGAAGTTGGCCCGCAGCTTATGTCTGTCAAAAGAAAGACTTCTCATAAATTGGATCTTGTTGGTGGTGTAAAATTTACATCAGCGCCATATGCACTAAAAGGTTTAGTAATTAATCCAGAAATACATGCATTTATATTTCATGATGTTATAGGTAAAGTTTCAAAAGCTGATGCAACTATCATTGGCCTCAAACTTCCAAGTGAAAAAATAAAGCCTCAAAAAACTTTCTATAATGTGGGGGCTAGCCTAAATACATCTCATGGCGCTATGGATTATGGTATTTCTACGGATGCAAATTTTGCTAATAAATATGTTGCTGTTCAGGGGGCTATTAAATTACGTGTGAATTTCTAATATTATATAGTGTTTGCTTGGATCTAAAATTAAGACTAGCTATCCTAAAAACTATAAGGATCGATATCTATTTTTATTTGAAAGAAAGAAGGAATCTCACATTTACTAAGCCATGTTGAAATATATTTTTGAATATTAAAATTTCTTTCAGCAATTACTAGTAATCTATATCTATATCTACCAGAAATCCTAAAGATTATAGCTTCAGCAGGTCCTAAAATTCTTGCTGAACTAGCAGGAATTCTACTTGCTATGTAATTTGCGATAGATAATGTTTTCTCTGCATATTTACCTGTAATATTAATAACTGCCATTTTTGTAAATGGGGGCATGTTGGCTTGCTTCCTAGTCATAATCTCTTTCTCTATGAATTCTTCTTCATTTCCACTGACTAAAGCTTGCAAAACTTTATTTTCCGGGAGATAAGTTTGTAAAAGAACTTTGCCTTTTATTGCCTTATCTCTACCAGCTCTTCCTCCAACTTGATGAAGTAATTGAAATGTTCTTTCTGTGGATCTAAGATCTCCACCAACAAATCCAAGATCTGCATCAATTACTCCAACTAGCGCAAGTTTTGGAAAATGGTAACCTTTTGTAATAATCTGAGTGCCAATCAATATGTCAATATTACCCATTTCCATTTCGTGTAATAAATCTTGCATTTGATCATTTTTAGCAACTTGATCTTTACTAATTATATTTACTCTCAGATTAGGAAATATTTTTTTTACTTCCTCCTCTATTCTTTCAACCCCTGGACCACAAAATATCAGGGAATCCTTTTGGTCGCATTCTGGACATGTGTTATGAATTTTACTTACAGCTCCACAATGGTGGCACTCCATTAATTTTCTAGCTTTATGCACCACCATTGATGCTGAGCATTTACTGCACTGAGACTTATATCCGCATGATTTACACAGCATAATAGGAGAATATCCACGCCTATTCAAAAAAAGTAGACACTGGTTTCCTTGCGCAATTACCAGCTTAATTTCATTAATTAATTGTTCTGAGATCCAGTGATCTCTTGTTAGCTCCACATTTCTCATATCTATAATTTCTACTTGCGGCAAAGTAGCATCACTAAAACGACTTCTAAGCTCCACTATGGAATATTTTCCTTGCTGAACATTATAAATAGTTTCAATTGAAGGGGTAGCTGACACAAGTATAACTTTAGAATTTGATAGATGGGATTTCAGAACAGACATATCGCGAGCATTATATAAAACACCTTCATTCTGTTTGTATGAAGCGTCATGCTCCTCGTCAACTATAATTAATGATAAATCTTTATATGGTAAAAATAAGCTACTTCTAGCACCTATTACTACTTTGATTGTTCCATCTAAAATACCTTGTAAAATCTTTTTTTTACAAGATTTTGTTTGTTTAGAATTCCAAATAGCTGGTACAAAACCAAAACGCTCAGTAAAACGTTTTATTATCTGTGAACTTAGAGATATCTCTGGCAACATTATCAAAGCCTGCTTGCCATATTTAATAGTTTTCTCTATTAAATAAAAATATACTTCGGTTTTACCTGAACCTGTTACTCCTTTTAGTAAAATAGGTTTTGTTGTTAATTTTATTAAATTCAGAGCATTTAATTGTTCTTCTGATAAAACTGGTAAATAATAATCTGTAGAAATGTTATCAAGCTTAGTTTTGGTAGTTTTCTGATTTATTTCCAAAGGTAAAACAAGTTTAGCAACCGAGCCAAGAGATGTTAAATAATATTCACTTGCTTTTTTAATGAGTTCAATATTAATAGAACCAATATTTTGGTAACAATTCTTAACAAAAAAACTCAAACTTAAATCAATTGTTTTAAGTTTTTTATCACTAGCAGAACAATTTATTTCCCAAACTATTCCTGTTATAGTTTGTTTACGAAAAGGAACAACAATCAAATCTCCCACTAACAAAGTAATATCTTCTATTATCTGGTAATCTAAGGGAAATAACCCAATCTTTGGTATAAGAACTTTTATTATCTGCACTAGATAAAGCTATTTTATTATTAATATAAGCTTATAAGGGTTTAAGTAATAGCAGAGATTTTATCTTCTGTATATTAATTCTCCTACTTCATAAAGGGTAAATATTTAAACTATTTCTCCAGTAACGCTTATTGCAAGAGCTTTAGTAATTTTTACATTAACAACCTGACCAAGCAAAGATTTATCAGCATTTTCAACATAGGCAGATTGCATATAAGGTGTTTTACCTGTTATATGATTATCGTATTTTCCGTCTTTTTGAAATAATACAGGTAAAATTTTACCAACACAAGATTCGTTAAATTCTAGCTGTTGCTTTGATAATTCTTTTTGTAAAATCTCTAGACGTCTAGTTTTGATTGCTTCTGGCACTTGCTCTTTTATTGCTGCTGGAGTGCCTGGTCTTGGGCTATATTTAAAAGAATAGCACTGAGTATATCGAACTCTTTTTACCAGATCCATGGTATCGGCAAAATCTTCATCTGTTTCACCTGGAAAACCAACTATAAAATCAGATGAAAGGGCAATATCAGGTCTTACTAATCGAAGTTTTTCAATAATTGCAAAATATTCTGCTCTTGTATGTTTTCTATTCATCATTTTCAGAATTTTATCTGAACCAGATTGAACAGGAAGATGTAAAAATGGCATTAATTGATCAATCTGACCGTGTATGTTAATCAAATCGTCACTCATATCTTTAGGATGTGAAGTAATATACCTGATTCTTTCTAAACCTTTAATCGATGAAACATGACGAATTAAATCTGCTAGACTAAATATTATATCTGATGCTAAAACACCATCTCCATTAGAATTTAAGGTTTTTCCATGATAAGCATTAACATTTTGTCCTAGTAAATGAATCTCTTTTGCCCCTTTTGCAACTAAACTCATTGCTTCTCGGTATATTTCTTCTGGGCTTCTAGAGAATTCGGGTCCTCTAGTATATGGAACAACGCAAAAAGTACAGAATTTATCACATCCTTCTTGAATTGAAATAAAAGCACTGACCCCTTGATCTGAATGTTCTTTAGGTAAATTATCAAATTTTTCTTCCTCAATAAAATCAAGATCGATTAAGTGTTTCTCAGATCTAGCCAATTTAGCAACCAATTCTGGCAAAGTATGATAAGATTGTGGCCCAACAATGATGTCAACATATGGTGCGCGTGTAAATATCTCTTCTCCTTCAGCTTGAGCCACGCAACCTGCTACAGCTATAATCATATCTGATCCAGTATTTGTCAATTTTTGATCCTTGATTTTTTTTACTCTACCAAGTTCCGAGTAAAGTTTTTCTGAGGCTTTTTCTCTGATATGACAAGTATTTATTATCACCATATCAGCATAATTCATATCATCCGTTGATTCAAAACCAAATGGATCAAGTAATTCTTTCATTTTTATAGAATCATAGACATTCATCTGACAGCCATATGTCTTGATAAAAAGCTTCTTTTTCATTAATTTTTATTTAATTTAAGGTATTTCGAATATAGTTGATAAATTTCGAAGTAGAATATATCATAAATTTGAAAATTTTATATAAATATTTAATCATAAATAATAATATGGAACCTATAAATTGGTACGGAACTTATACCTTGACTCTACGTGAAGTAAAAAGATTTATGAGAGTATATAATCAGACCCTTATAACTCCAGCTATTTCAGCCCTAGTATTCCTTGCTGTTTTTGTCTTAGCTGTTGGATCAAAAAAACATGATATAGATGGAATATCATTTATTAATTTTATGGGTTATGGTCTAATCATAATGAGTATAGTGCAAAATGCTTTTGCTAATAGCTCCTCATCTTTCATAATGAGTAAAATAATAGGTTATATTTCTGATATTCTTACACCCCCATTAGGTAGCAAGGAAATAATTATAGCTTTTACAATAGGATCGGTACTAAGAGGTATATTAGTTGGAATTATAACAACAATATCCTTGTTACCTTTTGTAGAATTTACATTATATCATCCATTTTTACTATTATTTTATATTTTAACATCCTGTACTTTGCTTGGTCAATTTGGTATATTATCTGGAATGGTTGCTAATTCTTTTGATCAGCATTCAGCAATTACAAGTTACATAATAACACCTTTATCTTTTTTATCTGGTACATTTTACTCAGTCAAAAACTTGCCAATATTCTTACAACTAATAAATATCTTAAATCCATTTTTTTATATGATTGATGGATTTAGATACTGTCTCACCGACAAAACAGATGGGAATATAATGATAGGAGTGATTTTTTTAATAACCGCAAATATCGTAATATATTTTACGCTAGAAAGACTTATAGACAAAGGCTGGAGGATTAAAGGATAATGAAAACCTTACTAAATTCATGAATAATGATCACATTAACCAGGCAAATAAACAAAAATTTCGTATTATAGTTTTGTTTATAATAGCGATGTTTTTAGGAATATTTTTGTATAAAACGTTTATTTTTATTAAACAAAATGACATATCAATGCATAAAACTGAGCAATGTACTAATGTCAAGGGTGATGTTTGGCTTATTTCATATGCGGATGGTAATGATATACATCTTATGAATCAAAATGCTCTTTCTGCAAGCGCATTGAATAATTGTATAGATCATATAAGCTTGTACAGAAAAAAACATATAGATTCTGAATTTACAGAAAAAAACAAACATATATTAAATCAGTCACGCGGTGTGGGTTATTGGCTATGGAAACCATATTTAATAATGGAAACTCTTAAGAAAATTCCTGAGAATGATATTGTAGTTTATGTTGATACTGGTATTAAAATTAGAAATAATATAAGCGATTTGCTTAATAATTTAGCTCAAAAAGATATTGTCTTATTTGGCAGTATGTTCAAGATTCGATCTTATACTAAAAGAGATTTACTTAAGTTTCTTAATATGGATAATCCAGAAACTTTAAATGCTCAACAAACACAAGGAGGAATAATAATAGTCAGAAATACTAAATATTCCCGTCAATTTATTAATAAATGGTTAGATTTATCTCAGAATGAGCAATTAATCACAGATATTCCAAGTGAGAATGAATATCCAGATTTTATCGATCATCGTCATGATCAATCAATAATTAGTTTGCTTGCTTTACAAAATCAACAAAATATTATATTTGTGCCTTTTGAAGAAAAACATCGATATTTCTATCATCATCGCCGTAGAAATACAAATTTTATCCCATTGGTAATTGATGGTACTTTGTTAATAGAGAAAAATATAGATCCCAAAAAACCATTATCTTTTTGGGATAATATGATATACCAGACATTATTGATGATTAATTGAGTTTTTTATTAACGCTAATTTATAGAAACACTGTTTACTAATTTTGGCTGAGGTTTTCTCTCTACATCAACAAACTTAAACACAATTTTATCATTTTTTTTACAATAATCTATGTTAACAAACCCACCATTTTGAAGTTTACCAAAAAGAATTTCCTCTGCTATAGGTTGTTTGATTTGAGTATCTATTAGTCGGTCAAGAGACCTAGCTCCACTATTTTCAATATTGTAATTTTTAGTAAGAAACAGTTTTACAGAATCACTAATTAAAAATCTGATTTTTTTATCAGCAAGCAGAAATGTTAGCTCTCTAAGACTTTTCTCAACTATCTTGTCAGTTATAGAGTTTATGGGATGAAATATAATGATTTCATCTAATCTATAGCTAACCCGATTAGGTTCCGTACAGTTGTTTAAAACAAGAGAAGGAAATACTGGAATTTGTAAAAGACGGTAGTAACTTATTAAGTTAACATAGCAGAAATTAATGAAAATGTCAATGGCAGAGAGAGTGTGTATAGAACCT
>CAMCXV010000053.1 GCA_945883665.1 Rickettsia typhi
TAGGTTCTATACACACTCTCTCTGCCATTGACATTTTCATTAATTTCTGCTATGTTAACTTAATAAGTTACTACCGTCTTTTACAAATTCCAGTATTTCCTTCTCTTGTTTTAAACAACTGTACGGAACCTAATCGGGTTAGCTATAGAGGTATGAAGCATTTATTACATTTTAAGAAAAAAAATAAAACAATCTATGGCGAAGACGTTTATGAGTTCAATTTTGGTCTAGGGTATAGGCGTATAATTGATCAAGATTTAGTTTTCGGTGGCGTTGCCTACTATGATATTAGAAAAGCTCAATTAAAAGATACAAACTTTAGTCAAGCAACTTTAAATTTTCATATCTTATCGCAAACTTGGCAGTCAAATTTAAATCTATATGCTCCAATTGGCAAGAATAAAATCACAAAATCTAGTCATGTATTTACAAATAAGGCAAAGATTGTAAACAATGATGTTTTTTTTAAATATCAAGATCAAAACATAACGGAAAAAGCTATGAAAGGTTTGGATTTTAGAGTTAGCACAATAATACCGAATATTAATTCTCTAAGAGTTGGTGCAGTGGTGTATTACTTTCAAGGAGATAAGTCATTTATTGGTGGTGGTCCAGAAATCAATTTCGCATACAATGATTCAATAAATATAGAATCAAGTATTACATATGATAAGCTACGTAAGGCTAATTTTATCACTGGGATTAGGTTCACTTTCCCTTCTTCCAAAAGAAATGTAAGACCTATTGATAAGCTACTCTCTACAAAAGTGGAGCGTGATATTGATCTTGTAACAAGTACTAGCACTGATAGTTTTTTTACCCAAGAAAAGCAAGATAATGCAATTGCCATAAATACGAATCAGATAAATGGTATTAACAATCCGAGCAAATTAAATGAAAATAAGGATCGTATCTCTAAATTACTATTAGTCGTAGATAATGATGGACAGATAATCATCAGTGATGACGCTGATGGTGAAAATATTACCCTTAATGACACAAATAAGTTTGAAGCTAAATCGCTTGCGAAATCTATTGAGAATGCAAAATTTGCAGCCAATGCAAATTTAGATAATACCAATGCAAATTTAGATAATAATTTATCAAAGCAAAAAGTAGTTAATAATGTTATTTACTCAAATCAAAAGACTATTGAGAAGGTTATTAATCTAGTTGCAGCCGAACAAGCAATTCAAGAAAAATTTGGACTTGATACTATATTTGTTAGTAATCAATCTGTTATTTTAGAATTAAACCAAAGATTTCTAGACAGCTTAATCAAGAGGTTTTCTAGTAGTAGAAATAATGTAAGTCAAAGTTATTATATTGACTTACCAAATTATGGAAGTGTCGAGGTTAAGCGTGCGGGAACAACACTTATAGTCAATCAAGGTGGCAAAGATTATATTGTTATTGGGATTAATAAAAACAATTTAATCAAAAATGCAAATTCTACTAATCTGCCATATAGCACATGGTTTACAGGTGGGCTTGAAGCTAGAGATGGAGGTGTGTATAAAGGTTTGATGCGTGAGACATTTAAAGAGTCTGCTGGAGCTGTATATATTACCAAAGCAGAATTTGATCATGCTATTAAGAATAATCAATTCATCTATGATCAGCAGGCAAAAATATTAGCAATTATAAAAAGTGATAATATTATGATCCATGATCAGCAGACAAAAACATTAGCAATTATAAAAAGTGATAATATCAAGAAAATTGATACCAATCTTCTGAATACAAAGCTAGATCAAGTTAGGCGGTTAAAGTATTAGTGGTTCATTTAAAGAAATACAAGAATATGCTCTCGTGCATCTAGGTGAACTAAGAAATATGTATAATGTAATTGATATAAATCAAAGACTGAATGGAGGTAATATCACCAAGAATCTACATGATAATATTTACAAAATAAATAATACTTAATTTAATGAAAGTAATAAGCTCACAAAAGATAATAATTTTTATATGTGGAATATTTATAATTTTAATTTTTAATAAATTCTCACTTTATAAAAAAGTAATCAACCCTGGAATTCAAAAAATAATGTATAACACTAGCTTGGGTTATAGTATAATTGATTTTTTAGGTGATGCTGAATATATAAGTTCTGCCAGACCAACTCATTATACAAGAGATGAGTATATTATGTCTCTTTACCAAATGATGCATGATATTAACGATATTTTTGCAGTATTAGATATTGAATATTGAATATTGGATAGATGGGGGTACTCTGCTTGGAGCGGTTAGGCATAAAGGTATTATTCCTTGGGACGATGATTTAGATGGAAAAAATTGGAACAAAATTGCTAAAAGAGGTAGCAATCATCTAAATAAAGATTCGCACGAATCTTCAAATGCTCCTTTTATCTTAAGGGATAAAGAGTATGAAGCTGCGGAGCAAAAAACTAGTATAGTAAATAATTTAAATAAAATAAAAAAACTGATATCAGATATGACTTAAATTTTTAAGTTAGTTCAATTAATGCCTCTTCTAGTATTAATATCTGATCTCTAAATTTGCTAGCTTCTTCAAATTCTAAATTACTTGCGCAGATACGCATTTTTTTGCGTATTTCTTCTATATAAGATTTAATTTTTTTAGGATTGGTAATAATATTTTTATCAATAGAATCTTTGTTAGTGGTTACTACATTGCTAACTCTTTCAAGCTCGAGTAAAGCATGAATTTTGGAGGTAATAGTTTTGGGAGTGATGTTGTGAATTATATTATATTCTTGCTGAAGAGTACGCCTTCTTGCAGTTTCTTGGAGGGCTTTATTCATAGAGTTTGTTATTTTGTCAGCATATAATAAAACTCTACCTTCGCTGTTACGCGCTGCTCTGCCAATGGTTTGAATAAGTGAGGTTTCTGAGCGCAAAAACCCTTCTTTATCTGCATCTAAAATAGCTACTAATCCGCATTCTGGAATATCAAGACCTTCTCGCAGCAAGTTAACGCCAACAATTATATCAATATCACCATTTCTGAGATCTTTGATTATTTCTATTCTCTCTAGGGTTTGGATTGCTGAGTGAAGATAACTGACTTTATACCCAATTTCTTGTAAATAAGCGCTTAAATCTTCAGCCATTTTTTTTGTTAGGGTTGTAACAAGAATTCGAAATCCTTTTGCAATAGTGATTTTTATTTCATGAATTAGGTCTTCTACTTGATTCGTTGCAGGTTTTACGATGCATTCAGGATCTAATAAACCAGTTGGTCTTATTAGTAATTCAACAATTACCCCTTTAGTTTGTTCAATTTCAAATGTAGATGGAGTAGCTGAAACAAAAATAGTTTGAGGTCTTAGTTCCATCCATTCTTCAAATTTCAATGGTCTGTTATCTAGAGCTGAAGGCAACCTGAAACCATATTCCACAAGGGAGCTTTTACGAGCACGGTCACCATTATACATTGCTCTAATTTGAGGAACCATAACATGACTTTCATCTACAAATAATAGTGCATCTTTTGGTAAATATTCAAATAAAGTTGGTGGAGGCGTTCCAGCTTCTCTACCAGTTAAAAACCTAGAATAATTTTCTATCCCTTTGCAAGTACCAGTGCTTTGTAGCATTTCAATATCATACTGAGTTCTTTGATTTAAGCGTTGATATTCTACATGCTTTTCTAAAGATTTTAAATGTGACAGTCTCTCCTGTAGTTCTTTTTCTATATTAGTGATTGCAGCTTTAATTACTGAATCATTCGTTACAAAGTGAGAATTTGCATAAATAGTAATTTTATTTAATTTTCTAAATTTTTCTCCAGTTAAGGGGTCAAACTCATTAATATATTCAAGTTCATCACCAAAAAAAAATAATCTCCAAGCCCTTGTAGAATAGTGAGATGGGAAAATATCAATTGATTCTCCTCTAATTCGAAAAGATCCTCTTTCAAAGGCGATATCATTTCTTTCGTATTGTAGCTCGACTATCTTTGTTAGCAATTCATTACGCTTGTATTTTTTTCCTGCTTCTAATTCCATTGTCATTTGAGAATATAATTCAGGTGAACCAAGACCATAAATACATGAAACAGATGAAACAACAATTACATCTCTGCGCTCCAGAAGCGATCTTGTTGCTGAATGTCTTAGCAAGTCAATTTGTTCGTTGATTGATGAGTCTTTTTCGATATAGGTATCAGTCCTCGATATATATGCTTCTGGTTGGTAATAATCGTAATAAGATACAAAATATTCAACAGCATTTTCTGGGAACATATTTTTCAGTTCTGAATAAATTTGAGCGGCAAGAGTTTTGTTATGAACCATGATCAAAGAAGGTCTGTTGGAAATGGCAATAACATTTGCCATAGTAAAAGTCTTGCCGGATCCAGTAATACCAAGTAGCATTTGTGATTTTTCATTAGAAGAGAGACCGGCTAGTAGTTCTTTTATTGCTTTTGGTTGATCGCCGTTTGGTTGATATTCTGAATGTAGTTTGAAAAGACTCATCGATTTTGCTATGATGTTTGATTGTTTGTAGCTATAGTGACTATAAATCATTACAAAAAAATAACGAGGTTTTTATGCAAAAAATTGTAATTTATACTACGACAACTTGCCCATATTGTGTTCGTGCTAAAGCTCTTCTTGAGCGTAAAAATGCTATATATCAAGAAATAAATGCTGAAGATCCAAAAATTAGAGAAGAAATGGTAAAAAAAGCAGGAGGTAGAAAAACTGTGCCACAAATATTTATCGGTGATTTACATGTTGGTGGATGTGATGATTTATACGAGTTAGATAAACAAGGAAAATTGGATGAGAAATTATCATCATCATAATAAATATAATTAGTTATAATTGGAATGATGCAAGATTCAGTAAAAAATAATTTTATTAAACGTTGGTGGCGTGTAATTGACCAACAGACAATAATTGCAATGATTATTCTTGTGTCTTTTAGCCTGATGCTAGTAACTACAGCCAGCCCTGCTGTTGCCAATAGGATTGGTCTTACAGATAATTATTTTTCATCAAGGCATATAATTTTTTTGTTTCTTGCGGCTATAATAGTTTTGGTTTTTTCATCTTTGGATAAAAAATGGATTAGGCGGTTTGCTATATTAGGATTTTTAGCAAGTTTAATTATGCTTGTTTTTGTTAAACTTTATGGTTTCGAAGTAAAAGGAGCAACTAGATGGATAAATATTGCTGGTTTTTCTTATCAGCCATCAGAATTTATGAAGCCATTTTTTGCTGTTGTTACTGGTTGGGTATTATCTATTCAATATCAAGAAGAATTTCCAAGTTTTAAAGCGTGTTTTTGTTTATTTGTTCTTGTTGTTATTTTATTAATCATACAACCAGATTTTGGTATGATTGTTATGGTATCAGCAGTTTTTGGTATTCAATTATTTGTTGCTGGTTTGCCAATTATCTGGATATTTATAGCAGTTTTTGGTGCTGTTTCAGGAAGCATTGGTGCTTATTTATTATTGCCACATGTGGCTGCCAGAATTAATAAATTTCTAGATCCCTTAAATAGTGAAAATTACCAAATTACTAAATCTTTGGAAGCGTTTGAATCTGGTGGTTTATATGGAAAAGGACCAGGGGAGGGGGTTGTTAAACAGTATCTGCCAGATTCTCATACAGATTTTATATTTGCCGTTGCTGGCGAAGAGTTTGGGGCAATTATTTGTCTTATGATAGTACTTGCATTTGCTTATATAGTAATTAGAAATTTAGTAAATTTATTGCATGAAAACGATAAATTTACACAAATTGCTGCTATTGGTATAATATCTCAGTTTGGTTTGCAAGCTGTTATTAATATAGGTGTTACATTGAACCTATTACCTACTAAAGGTATGACTCTACCCTTTATAAGTTATGGTGGTTCTTCTACTTTAGCGGTTAGCATAGGAATGGGAATGCTTCTTGCTCTTACTAAAAGAAAAACTTCTTTAGTTAAATATAGATCACAAAATGTTGAAGTTTAAAAGAGTGTTTTTACAAAAAATACTCTTTTTTGCTAACTGTATGTAGAAAATAAACTTTCTTTTCTACCGCCTCTTCTTCAATTAAATCTTTATCTTCTTTTTTTATAATTTTAGCGTGAATGGGTAATTTTTGTCCATAACATCTGCAACCATAGTCAGTGCCAGGATGTTTCATATCGTCTTCATAATTAAAAACTTTCCCTTCAAGTTCTTTATGTTCAGGGCGTACTTTATCATCCATACAAGTTCGCCATATGTAATAATCACCAAAATAATAACTCTTCTCTGGGAATTTTTCGCTAATTTCTTTAGGAATAATTGTCTCTCCAGGGATGACTTCAAACATTTTATCTTCCGGTATTATTTCATCATATGGTTTTGAATATAGAGGGCAATTTCTAGAATTAAAAATAATTGCTCTTATATTATTACGATTTTGCAAACCTATTCTTTCTAAAGGATTGGTTGAATAGCTGGAATTTAGCTTGATTTCGTTTGTTGCTAATTCTAAGTAAGCTACATTATTGGTTTTGTAATATTCTTTTAAATATTCTGAAAATTTTGTATTTTTACCTGCAAGTTTTGGTGATTGATAGTACATATCGGTTAATATAGCTCTTTCATTTGCTCGTATTGTATTCCAATAAGGATGATATATTTTGGCAAGTTCATTTTCTCTTAAACAAATTCCATATTTTTTAAGCATTAGAGCTTGTTCTTTGCTGATTTCTAACTCTCCTTTTATTGCGCTGTAAAAAGATAAAGAGCCTTTAAACATTCGGTTCCATTCAGTCCTAGATGCATTTCCTCTATCCATATTAAAGCCATATAGCTAACCCGATTAGGTTCCGTACAGTTGTTTAAAACAAGAGAAGGAAATACTGGAATTTGTAAAAGACGGTAGTAACTTATTAAGTTAACATAGCAGAAATTAATGAAAATGTCAATGGCAGAGAGAGTGTGTATAGAACCTA
>CAMCXV010000054.1 GCA_945883665.1 Rickettsia typhi
CTGAAGAAATTGAAAAACTTATGACCTCTTTAAAAAGCTAGAATGTTGTCTACTAAATAGATTAGTAGAGTCTGTTGTCTACTATATATTAATTCTCGATTTAAAACGCAAGTTTTTTGAGTGGTTTTTAGTTATCTCCAAACTTATAATTTACTGAACAGTAGAAAACTACTATTCTACATCTGATGATGACTGGCAAAGCATTAGTCTTAAACACCACAATTTAAATCAAGTCTTATGTTGAAAACAACCAGTTTAACCCAAGAAGTCAAAGAGATTGTGGTTAATAAAGGAACAGAATATTGTTATAGCGGAATCTATGATAATTTTGTAATTGATGGCACCTATTTGTGTCGGAATTGTGGATTAGCCCTTTTTAGCTCTAAGGATAAATTCCACTCCGGTTCAGGCTGGCCTAGCTTTGATCGTGAGATCAAGAATAATATAAACAAAGTTACTGATCTTGATAATGTCAGAACAGAATTATTATGTAGTAGGTGTAACGCGCATTTAGGCCACATCTTTTATGGAGAAGGACACACTGAAATTAATACTAGATATTGCATAAATTCTTTAGCTCTTGAGTTTGTTCCCTATGAGAACGTGACCGATACTGAAGAAGCTATTTTAGCCGCAGGATGTTTTTGGGGAGTAGAACATTTATTTAAAAAGTTAAAAGGAGTGTTAAAAACTGAGGCAGGATATACAGGAGGTTTTGTTAAAAATCCAAATTATGAATTAGTATGTAAGACCAGTACCGGCCACATAGAGGCAGTAAGGGTAATTTATGATCCAAGCATTATTGAGTATCCTAAAATTATTCAGTACTTTTTTGAAATTCATGATTTTACTCAAGTCAATGGTCAAGGTGGTGATATCGGAGAGCAATATTTAAGTAAAATATTCTATTTCAATAATGATCAATACGTGCAAGCAACAAACATGATAAATTTGCTTAAAAGTCAAGGTTATAGAGTAGCAACCTGCCTTGAGCCTGTTAAAACTTTTTGGACTGCTGAAGGCTATCATCAAGAATATTACGACAAAAGTGGCGGTGAACCATATTGCCATACTTGGAAAAAAATATTCTGAATCAGTGTCAAGGTGATTTCTTATGACAAATTGTAGGTTTCTTTATAATGGACTAAAAAATTTAGACAGAAAATATGGTAGTTTTGTTTCTCAATAAGATAGAATAAATAATAAAATTAATGAGAAACAAATGGGTAAAAAACAAATTAGAAATTTTAGCGCTGAAGTAAAAACAAAAATAGTATTAGAGATGCTCAAGGAAGAATCAACAATAGCACAGTTATCAACAAAGTACGAAGTGAGCGCCAAAACTATGCAGAATTGGAAAAAGCAATTTTTAAACAACGCCTCATTGATTTTTGAGCCAGCCAAAGCGGTAAGTGAATTCAAAGATCAAATTGATGACCTGAAAAATCAAAATGACGAACTAGCGAAAGCCCTAGGTAAAGCTAAAGTCGAGAGGGACTGGGCTGTGGGAAAGCTCGGCAGCTTGGATATATCAAATAAGAAAAGTCTGGTCGATTCCAAGCTGAAAACATTATCAAAGGCAAGGCAATGTGAATTATTACTTAAGTATTACGTATGTAATACTTACTGCTGCCATAACGGCTATAAAACAAAGATTTAACACTTTAATATTATACTGCGCATTACTTCTGTATTACTGCTGTAACTTTAACAGTAGGAACATAGAAGGATAGGTAAAAACAGTAACGATAAAACGTAATAATGTTGGGCATTGGCATGTCATATTATCATGCGATTTAGGAGAATTATATAAGCCGAAGAAAGTTGTAGCAATGACGAGTAAAAGCGCAGGGTTTGATTTTGGTTTATCCTATTTTCTAACTAGCAGTGAAAATGAACAAATAAAGTCACTGGAATTTTTAAAACAATCTTTGGAACAATTAAAAGCCAAAAGCAAGCAATTATCAGCAAAGATTAAAGCTTCTAAAAATAGATACTATAACCGCAGGGGTATCTACGACAGGACTAGACGGATTAACTCGAGAGCTAGATCTCGCTTTCCGTCGCTTGAATTCTTAGAACCCCATGTCTTTAGATATTGGGAGTATGTCAAACCAACTTGACCTTAGCAAACTCTTTGCTAGAAAAATTTGGATGTAATTAGCCTTGATATTGCGGTAAATATTGACTAGAATTGTCGCTAATAATGCGGTGATTAATATGTGGATATACAAACATCAAAATTGGCCAAACTATACTTGGGATGCTGAGCGCTTAAGTCAAACACTCTCAGATATCCGCCATAGACAAGGTCGTTTACTTGGAAAAATGGAATCTATTGGTTTTGAATTAAGAAATGAAGCTACCCTAAATACTTTGACAAGCGACGTAATTAAATCTTCGGCAATTGAAGGAGAGATACTAGACCCCAAAGAAGTTCGCTCGTCTATTGCCCTGCGTTTAGGTATTAATATAGCAGGACTTGTTCCAACAAGTCGTAATGTTGAAGGTATCGTTGAAATGATGCTCGATGCGACACAAAGATTTTCTAAACCACTAACAAAAGAACGTCTATTTGATTGGCATGCTGCTTTATTTCCAACAGGGCGAAGTGGTATGCATCCTATTATCGTCGGTAACTGGCGCACTATTCATACTGGTCCTATGCAAGTTATTTCCGGTCCGATAGGTCATGAGAAAATTCATTTTGAAGCCCCAAGAGCCGATAAACTAAAAAAAGAAATGTCCAAGTTCTTAGACTGGTTTGAGAATCACAATGATATTGATCCTGTGCTGAAAGCTGGTATAGCACATTTTTGGTTCGTTACCATTCACCCTTTTGAAGACGGTAATGGTCGTATTGCAAGAGCAATTGCTGATATGGCACTTGCTAGAGCTGATAAAGTAGCGGATCGTTTCTATAGCCTCTCTACTCAAATTGAACTTGAAAGAAAAGATTATTATAATCAGCTAGAAAAACAACAGCGTAGCACTCCAGAAATTAGTGGTTGGCTTGAATGGTTTTTAAGTTGTCTTGGTAAAGCTTTATCTAGAGCAGATAAAACACTTAGTAACGTATTATTCAAAGCAGACTTATGGAAACAAATTGCTCATTATTCTATTAACAATAGAGAAAGGTTGATTATTAATCAAATGCTCGAGGATGGCTTTGAAGGATATATGAATACATCAAAATATGCTAGGCTAGCTAAATGTTCAAATGATACTGCGCTTAGAGATATTCAAAACTTAAAATCTCTAGGTATTTTTATTCAAAATTCTGCTGGTGGTCGGAGTACTAGTTATCGCTTGTCAGATTTAAATTTTAAATCAAATAACTACAAACACTTGCCTTTGAAATATTAAACTCTTTCACTAGGTCTATAATCAAAACACCGTTCTTACGTTTTTGTTTTAGCTCTACGATTTTGACTTCACCCAGTTTATATTTAGGATACTTTTTTATTACTTAAGTATTACGTATGTAATACTTACTACTGCCATAGCGGCTATAAAACAAAGATTTAACACTTTAACAATTTTTATACTGCGCATTACTTCTGTATTACATACATGATACATTAACACGTTGTAACCCTATTTGTTACAGTTGTATATTTTTATTTAAAGAGTAATGTCTATTGACAATCTGTATTACATTTGCATTACTAATGTATTCCCTTTGTGATAATGATGATAAAACAATATGAAAATATTTATCTTCTTTTGAAAGATTATTTTGATATTTAAAATTTATCTGCTATATATTACGTTAGCACTACTATTGTAATATATAAGTAATACAGTAGTAATACTTATGTAAACATATAATTTTAGTAAACACTATGACCTGTAAAATACTTGCTATAATAAATCAAAAGGGTGGGGTAGGGAAGTCTACAATATCCGTAAATCTTGCTTATGGACTTCATTTAAAAAAGAAAAAAGTTCTTCTTATTGATTTAGATCCGCAATGTCATTCAAGTTGTATTTATTGTCCTGTTATACCTAGTGACAAAACTATTTCTGCAGCCTTCATAAATAAAAAACTTAATTTAAAAGATATAATGTCCCCCGCTATAGTTCAAACAGAAACCATTGATACGCTAAGTGTTATACCTTCTAATATAAAACTAGCAACCGTTATAGAACAAATTAGCGGTACACTTTATAGGGAAAAAATTTTAAAAAACCATATTGACAAAATTTCAAATGAATTTGATTACATAATACTTGATTGCCCGCCAACTTTAGGAATATTAGCTATTAATGCAATATACTGTGCAACTTCAATAATCGTTCCTACCAGCTTTGGTAAATATTCATTAGATGGAATGGCTGATTTACTAGGAGCAATTAAAGAAATAAAGGAGGGGCAAAATTATCATTTCTTTGTCTTAAAAAATTTATTTGAACAAAGAAACACTCAAACAAATAAATATATACATGAACAATTAAAATCTCTAATCGAAAATACATTTACAACTACAATCAGAAAAAATGAAGCTATTAATCAAGCTCAAATAACCAGCTTACCTATACAAGTATTTAACCCTTCTTCAAAAGGTGCTCAAGATTTTAATCTTCTCACAGAAGAGGTCATTCATTATGCTCAATAAAAAATTAGAATCTATATCAGAATCAAAACTTTCTAAAGCCTTAACACAAATAACAGAAGGGAAAACTATCGAGAAAACTGGATTTTTAAAATCATCTAACAAATCATCTTTATTTAAAACCAAATCATTTAGATTAAGAGAAGCTGATTTTATAAATTTATCAAATATTGCATCAAAAATAAATAATAATGATACTAGAATGAGTTATTCAGATTCTCAAGTAATAAGGGGTATAATCAATTATATTTCAGATAATTTGGATAGTAATATTAAAAAGATTATGCCTTACATAAAAGGATCGTCATAGATATTATATTTAATTATTTGCTGTAAAGACTTTAAAAATAAGAAGTTATTGCTTAGTCATGTATTACTTATGTATTATATCAGTAATACTGATTATTTAACTTTTAATATCATTGTAAGACCGTTTCTATATTTTAATAATACAAAGTTTTAATTGCATATTATTTCAATGAGACAAAAATAATACGGTAATTAGAAAAAAATATTACTTTTTTCTTGTAAAATAATACATTATTGATTATAGATACTATTCAAGGTATGAATATATTAGTATAAGATTCATACTTAGAGCTTATATAATCTCAAACAGCAAAAGAATATAATGGTAAAAACAACTACTACTGATGGTAAAATTAAAATATCAATTAATATACCTGAGAGGTTGTTGATTGAATTAGATGCACATAGAGATATTTCAAAGCAAGATCGGTCAAATTGGATTACAAGCGCAATAATGGAGAAATTAGCGACAATAAAGAAAGAAAAATAAAAAAGGAGTTAAACCTTGACAAATTGACAAATTTAACTCCAAAAGAACGTTAGTATCAAAAATGATACTTAGAATTTATAAAAATTATGCTCGCCAGCTATTTTAAATTCCTTAGTTAGTATCATGATAATAACGTTCTTTTGTTATAGAGTCAAGGTTTTACTCCGTAATTAAGGAGTAATTATGGAACATACACCTGCTTTTACTAGCAATGTTGCAAACAAACAATGCATCACAAGTCAAGAATATATATTCTCAGGCAACATAACGCCGATTGGATGGTACAAAGAATTCACGACTAAAAAAGGAACAGCTGATCTTGCTTTAATATCAGTATTATCTGAGATTATTTATTGGTACCGACCAAAAAGGGTGAAAGATCCTGTAACTGGTAATATTACTTATGCAGCTAAATTTCTAGGGAATGCGTGGCAAACTTCTTATGAGCATTTCCAGCGCAAGATGGGTTTTAATCGAGAAAAACTTCGTAGAATTTTTGTAAAACTTGAGCAAATGGGAATTTGTTTAAGAGAATTCCGTGATGTTAAACTCCGAGGGCAAATTTATAATAATAGATTATTTATTCATTTAAGTTCTTCTTTTTTGGATGCTTGTATTGGTCGCAAAACTAATAAACAAATTTCTGAATCTGAAAATCAGAATATGTCTAAAAAACCTAGTTTTTTTGCGGAAAAAAAAGAGGGGGCCTATCCTCGTTTTAGAGGAGATCATATAATAGATAAAGAGAATAAGAATAATATTAAAGATAGATCTACAAAATGTGAATCTAATTTTTTAGAAAATTCTTTTTAAGAAGATGGGGTAAAAGAGAATAGGGGTGTTATAGCTTCTCTACACAGAAATAATTTTGATAAAGCTAAGGAACTTAAAGATTTTTACCCGCTTACAAAGGAAGACTGCGAAATGTTACAATCTTCCTCTAAAAGGGAGTTTTCTTTAAATTCAATGAACGAGATACTGCTTAATATGTCAAAGCGTTTAAGCAATCGATATTTCAAGAGCAAGAAAGGCTTTTTAAGTTATATGAGCAAAGTATTTGCTTATGAGATGAGAGATGCGGTTAAAATTAATAACGAAAACTTCAAAATCAAAAATAATCAATCAAAAGAAGAGAAAGAAGAAAAACTACAAGAGGAATATTTAACCAAAATAGAATATAATTTAGAAACATCCCAAGAATGGCATTTTAAGAAAAGAATAGCTGCAAGATTACCACAAAAAACAGCTTATGAATTGCTAAAAGCCTTTGATATTATCGATATTAAGGAGGGAATATTTAATCTTCATTTATCAAAACATGTAGAATTAACGAATATAGAAGAAAAGCTAATCTTGCAAGAAGCACAAAGTACACATGAACAACTAGATTTTAATGATGAGAGATTAGGGCATATTCAA
>CAMCXV010000055.1 GCA_945883665.1 Rickettsia typhi
TTTCTTGATAAAACATATTCATTACCCTCTTGTTTATATTAAATTCTAACTCAAAAGGTAAAATGTGTTTTATCGCTTTACAATAGCTTGTACATATATTTTGCTACTGATTTAAAACGAAAGTACAGAAAGAATGTTACACCAGCAAAATGCGGCAAGATACTAACAATTTTGCTATATGCTGTATACTAATCAGTAACTAATAAGCTTTCAGAAATATTTACGTTTTTTCTAATCAATTTTAGAAAATCTGCAAATTTAAGTTCAAATTTAGAAGTAGCTTTTGCCTTAACATTACCAACCCTATCTACCATTTCCGACTACAGACGTTTTTTCGTTCCAGGACCTCTAAGGCTTGGGATATCATCATCCTCCTTGTCTTTACAATTTTCTTTGCTAGGTTTACCACCTACATAACACTCATCCATTTCAATAATTCCAAATAGTAAGCTACCATCATCACTCATTGCTTTCCGAATGCGTTGCATCATTGACCAAGTCGTGGTTTGACTTACATCAATATCACGGCTAGCTTGTAATGAGGATAAGCCTTTTTTAGCATTTTGCATCAAGCTAATCAGCAAGAACCATTTTTGTAATGGAACATGTGTGTGGTGAAATATTGTACCTACAGTTACACTAAATGATTTACAACAACCATTGCAATGATGACGAAGTTCCTTTATTAAGGAATTTGTATTAGTAGAACTGCAATAAGGACAGATAGGTTTATTATTCCATCTCGCTTTTTCTAAATGCTTTACGCAATTTTTTTGGGTAGGGAATTTTTTAAATATTTGTATAATATTCATAGTTACATTACAATCGGTTGTATACCAATATAATACTAGCTTATAAGAGTCTTGCCAACCTTAAACTTTATAACTTCGGTTAATTTTATTAAAAACAAAACTCTACAAATACTATAATCAAAGATTGATCTATATAATCATTTCAAATCTTTTAGTTGCCATATATTAAAAAAGCAACGAGCCTAAGAATCTTGAATATTTCAGTATATTAGTTGAACTATTCGCAAGATGCAAAGAAGGAAATTAAATTTAATCAGCAATTTTTAAAAAAGGGTGAATTACTTAAGTTTCGAATAATATTAATTTTGGCGTTACTTTAAAGAAGAGTGAGTTAGTAACATCTGAATTATTAGAGATTTAACAGGAAATTTAGAGTTTTGAATGAAAGACTTAAAGATTGAAAATCTATGATGGCACAAATAAATCTAGTCTCCCTATCTTCAAAAACAATCTTATTTTTTTAAAGATTTTTATTCATTATTTAATCATAAATAACGGCGAGACTAGAAAATATCAAAACTACTGTTTTAATCGATTTCTTTTTTTACAGATAGACCATTTTTAGCTTGCTCTACAATGTGAGCAAAACTATCAGAGTTATTTACAGCAAGCTCCGCTAACATCTTGCGATCAATAGCAATACCTGCTTTCAACAGACCATTAATAAAGGTTGAATAAATCATACCATGTTCTCTGGCAGCTGCATTGATTCTTTGAATCCACAAACCTCTAAAATCACGTTTACGATTTCTACGATCTCTGTAAGCATATTGTAATGCTTTTTCTACTTTTTCAATAGCTATTCTAAAACAATTTTTTGCTCTGCCTCTGTAACCTTTAGCAAGCTTAATTATTTTTTTGTGACGATTTTTCGATACTTTTCCTGCTTTTGCACGTGTCATAATTTTAACTCTCGATTTTTAATTAGTTCCATTTGGAAGGAATATTTTTACCAATCTTTTTGCATCCTGATCACAAAGAACTGAAGTTCCTCTCTGATTTCGAAGCTGAGCTTTTGTACGACGTCTCATAAAATGTTGCTTGCCAGCTTGACCAGCTTTCACTTTACCTGTTGCAGTAAGCTTGAAGCGTTTTTTTGCACCCGAATGGGTTTTCATTTTAGGCATATTTCTATCTCTATAACAAATTGGTATTTAAAATAAACAAGTAGCAAATTAGGTATACCAATAACCACGTTGCTCTGGGGATAAGTATATAGAATTAAAATCAAATTTTCAAGCCCCTAATTTAAATTTAGAGCCTTGTTTTGTAAATAATAAAGGTTTACTACTGCAAAATATTACAATAATAAACCTTTATTATAGCGATTATAAGTAGCAAAGAAATAAATATCAATTACTTAGCTTCTTTTTCACCTTTTTCTTGGTGGTCATGATCACTATGATCTGCTTCATGCTTCTCATGATTTTTCTGCTTTTTATGCTTTGTATCATGTTTTTTGTGAGTTGCATCATGCTTTGCATCTTTTGCAACTTCATGATCTGACTTTTTAGTAGCATCATCAACTGAAGCTGCAAAAGCAACTTTTGATAATGCAATCACACTAAGCAATAGTACTATTTTTTTTAACATAACTCATAACTCCTTAATAAACTTGAATATTTTTAATTACTTAGCAGCTTTCGTTGAAGCATTAGCATCTTCTTCTTTTTTATCAGCAGTAGAATTAACATCAGTAGTTGAACTAACTTCAGTAGTTTCTGCTTTTTTCGCAGCTTCAGTAGTAGTTGTAGTATCTGCTGCAAAAGCAACTTTTGAAAAAGCAAACACACTAACTAAAATAATAAATAATCTTAACATTTTTAAACTCCTTTAAATAAATTAACTTTGGTAAGCACACTATACCATTTTCTACACAGGAAAAAACCATATTTTTATTTTTCACTCTTTAAAAAATTACAAATTTTATAAATTTCACGTTTGCTATAATATTTGTGGTATTTTTGAAACAGATTTTCAGTTACATCTTTTGCACGCACCCCTAAAATTAGTAAATCTTTAATTTCTTTGCTTATTTCCTCCTCAGTTATACTAATTATTTTTTTACCAGAAATTAATAATACTATCTCCCCTCTTGGTGGATTATTTTTATAATATTCTAATAAAGTTGATAAATTAGCTGTTCTAGATTCTTGAAATAATTTTGTTAATTCTCG
Organism: Rickettsia typhi; assembly: GCA_945883665.1. GTDB lineage: Bacteria > Pseudomonadota > Alphaproteobacteria > Rickettsiales > Rickettsiaceae > Megaera > Megaera typhi_B. The sequence continues at coordinate 2,990 of CAMCXV010000055.1, forward strand.
GGAAATATTAGCCTGGCGATTGCCAAAAACTTTTAATGCGACTTGCAATGAGGCTAAAATTCTTAAGGGACTGTCAAAGAAGATAAGAGTAGCATTAAGATCCATTAGCTCTGTGAATACCATTTCTCTGCCAGAATCGGTTTTAGGTAAAAAACCAGCAAATATAAATCGATCAGATGGCAAACCTGAGATAGTAAGCGCCGCAATAGGCGAGGAGACACCTGGTATCACATCCACGAAAAAACCTTTTTCCTTTAATTCTCCTACTAATTTGTATCCTGGATCTGAAATTAATGGGGTTCCGGCATCAGAGATTAAAGAAATTACTTTTCCAGACTCTATATTTTTTATTATATATTTACGTGTTATCTCATCGCTTTTGTCATTATAAACTGAAAGGGATGCTTTAATATGATGTTTTGCTAGTAATTTTCCTGATACTCTGGTATCTTCACAGAAGATACTATCAGAATTCTTTAAAGTTTCAATTGCACGAAGAGTAATATCACTTAAGTTTCCGATTGGAGTTGAAACAACGTAAAGACCAGGTTTTAAAGTCATATAAATAAAATTGTTTAAATCATTTAGAGAATAACATGAACAATATAAAACAAAAAATTATAAAACTCATCTTTTCTTTTTTATGCTTAATTACTCTTAACGCTTGTGAATCTAGGAGTAATATTAATGATAATAAAAATATGTCTAACACCATAACAGATGTTGCGATATTACTACCTTTATCTGGCGAAAATGAATTGCTTGGAAAGCAATATGCTGGATTAATCAAAATAGGACTTGAAGACGCTGCTAAAACTAAGATTAGAGTTACATGCTATGACTCTTCTGATGAAACAAAATTAAGAGATTCTATTAAAAAAATATTAGAACAAAAGAATCAAATTATAATTGGTCCTTTATATTCTAAGGATACAAAAATTTTAGCATCAGAAATCAAAGAAAAAGATATAATCGATTTATCTCTTTCAAACGACCCAACATTAGCAGATAATAATATTTTTGTATTTGGTCATGCTCCTATGAGGCAAATGGAACAAATAGCTAATTATTTAATAAACAATGATTATAGAAATTACATAATATTATTACCTGCGGGGAGACATTCACAAATTGTTAGTAAGATAGTTCAAAATACAATAACAAATAAAAATGCAGTATTAAGCAGAATAGAATTTTATAATGATACAAACGAAGATCTAAAAAGAGTTCTTAACATAGTCTCTGATACAGCCGATAATTTAAATGAGTACGATGAAAATTTAAAGCGTCCAGTAGTGATAGTGGGAGATGATCAAGAAAATTTAAAAAGAATATATACAATTGCTAGTAATTTTAATTTAGATAAAAAGGTCATAATTGCAGGAGATAACAGAATAGATACGGAACAAAACCAAAGTTTTGATATTATTTACACAGGCGCTACTGATCTTGACAATGGCGATCTAAAACAAAAAGCAAGGGATTTAGGTATACATCATTTTTCTTTTATGCATGCACTTGCATATGATGCTGGAAAAATAATTGCAAGCAACATAACAAATAATTATAACAAAGAAACTTTTTTAACTAGATTAAAAAATTCAGAAAAATTTCAAGGTGTTTCCGGAGAAATATATTTTATAGATTCTATAGCTCAGCGCAAATATACAATCATAAGGAAGCAAAACGGAGTTTATACTGTGCAAGATAGTTTTTCAAAAGATAATTTGCAAGAAGAGGTTTTAACCACTCCTAATAAGTAATTCTTTTGCTTTTAAAGCTTTGAATAGTAGATTGATGTACTTGATTTATTTACAACATTTTAAAGATTTTTGGTTAACTTCAATCCGTAAAATATAATTTTTGTAAATTAATAGACAATATTCTTTGTTCATGCTAAATTTTATAATGAATTCTATTAAGCAAACAATGTTCATGACCCAAAATTTCAAAAATATTACTGATTCTATGTTATTTTTTGCTAAAATGAGCCACGAATTAAAAAGTCCTATTCATGGAATTATCGGGCTTTCTGAATATCTTATGAATAATTGGAATGATATTGATAATTATAAAAAAAAATCATGCATAGATGATTTGCATTCAACTGTTTTTGACATAAAACATCTAATAGAGAAGTTGTTTCAACTAACTATACTAACTAGCAACAATATAGAGTGCAATCTCGAAAAAATTAATATAATTGAACTTATTGAAACAGTTATTGAACAAAATAATCGTTTCGTAGGTAACGTAAGTTGCTCTGTTCTTTTAGAATCTGAGTGCCAAAAAATACTAATAAATATAGATCCTTTTTGGATAAAACAATTATTATCAAACTTGATAAATAATGCTATAAAACATTCTGGAGCCAAAAAAATTAAAATTAAGATAAATTGTCAAAAATTGGGATTAGGAGAAAATTTAGTAATTTCAGTTATTGATGATGGTTGCGGAATACCAAAAAAAGAATTTGATAGTCTTTTTTATCCATTTCAACAAGGTTCAAATGTTAACGAACTCCTTAAAGGTTCTGGCTTAGGTCTTTCAATTTGCAAAGAAATAATTCTAGCGCATAATGGAGAGATTTGGATAGAAAACAACCAAACAAAAGGAATTTGTGTGAATTTTTCTCTACCAAAGAGCGAGGTTTCTTTATGAAAAATGAAAATATTCAGCAAAAAAATATGATATTATTTGTTGATGATGAAAAAATTTGCCACTCTTTAATTGACCTGATAATTCCAAATTTTACAAAATATAAGGTAATAAATGCTTATAATGGCGAAGATGCTGTTGCCTTGGGTAAAAGATACGCAAACAATCTTTGTCTGGTATTATCTGATATTATGCTACCCGACTTTAATGGTTACATAATATATAATATTTTTAAAAAAAATGAAAAAACTAACAAAATTCCATTTATTTTTCAAAGTGGTATTATATCTCAAGAACTAGAATTAAGAAAAAATCTAATAGATGAAGCAGTTGAGATTATTTACAAACCTTATAAACAACAAGAATTACTTTCAATAATATCAAAAGTTTTAGACAATCCTATTTAAATAAGGATGTTTGCTATTAAAAGATCCAAGATATTCACACTCATTTTAATAATTCTTCGAAACTTAGAATATTAACTTGTTTGGATAACCTCAATTATGACTCCAGATACTTTTAACAAAAATATACCATCCTTTTCCTCAACCAGTCTTTTTCTTGCAATAGTTGCAAAAATACATTATCATTCAATTAATATTCTCAATTAATCTAAAGTGTTATTAATTTATTCATCTTTTTTTTTAAATTATTTCATACAATGTAAAAACAATATTTATATAGCTAACCTGATTAGGTTCTACACACTCTCTCTGCCATTGACATTTTCATTAATTTCTGCTATGTTAACTTAATAAGTTACTACCGTCTTTTACAAATTCCAGTATTTCCTTCTCTTGTTTTAAACAACTGTACGGAACCTAATC
>CAMCXV010000056.1 GCA_945883665.1 Rickettsia typhi
TCCAAAACGTTTTGATATAGATTCAAAACTCATTTTCTCTTTTTCTTTGATAGCCAATACTTTCTTTCTAAAATCTATTGAATATGTCATAGCAATAATTTTTAATTATATCCTTCTATTATAACTGTTTTATAGTCGTTTAGCTATATGCTCAAGAAACAACGGATATAAGGGATCCTGACATGGTGTTTAATGTCAAATTTTTATATCCAGACGAGGAAGAGGAAGATCATATAAAAACCTTTTCTAGTAGCGCTGCTACAGGAATCGCTGAGCCAGATCTTGATCATCCAGAAAAATTTAATTTTTACTATTCAATTAGTGGCAATGAAGAAGTTGCACCAATTAAAATCTTCGATGATGGTGAGTTTACTTATATGCAATTCAGAGATAAAAATATGGAAATACCAGCTATTTTTGCTGTCGATGAAAATCTTAGAGAATCGATGGTAAATTTTAAATTAGACCCAAATAATAGCAATTTGATTATTATTGAACAAGTATTCCAAAAACTTACTTTGCGCTCTGGTAAAAAGATTGTTTGTGTGTTTAATGAAACTTTCAGACCTTTCTAATAAAAGATTAAAAATCTAAAATTTAAATTCAAAGCTTATTGATCCACCATGTGGAAAAATTTGAAAATTAGTCGACCTATATTCATTGCTCCAATCTAGTTTGCTATTTGCAAAAGTAACAATTTCAGCGAGAGCAGCACCTGCTAATACTTATAAATTGGTATGTTCCTTTGCTTTGATTCGGCTATATCCTGTAACAGCAGCTGCTATATATAACGGAATGGAGAGAAATTTATATTCATCTGAAAAAGTCCTGACATATGATGCACCCGCAAAAGCTGATGCTGCATGACCCGATGGTAATTCTTCGTATCTGCCCTTTTTATTATCAATATGAGGTCTTTTGCTAATTTGCCATTTACCGCTTTTTGCAATTAATTTTGTACCATGCATAATTATAAATGTTTGGCTATAAATTATTGCAAAATGACCAAATCCTTTTTCCTGAGAAGCAAGTCCAGCAGCAAAAAAGGGTTGATTATTTGCATATAATCTCCAAAACTTCTAAAAGAACTACGTCTATTTTGGGCTGCAAAAGAATCATTTGAAAAAAAATTGTTAGTTTTCATGAATTAATTTATAGTTAAAAATATGTAAAAATATAAATAACATAAATTAACTAAATGGTCAAGCTAACCGCTTATTTTATTATTAAGATATTATTAATGAATCAACTAATCTTTGTAATAAAAATTAAATGATTTTTATTACAATTTTGCGCCAGCTGCTCTTAAAAGATTTTCTAAATTAGCTTTTTTTTGCGAAATAGCTATATTAAGAGCCGTAAGATTTTGGTTATTTTGGACTGATATATCAATCCCTTTCATAATTAAAAATTTTGCTGCTGAATAGTTGTTTTTATAAACTGATTTGTGAAGTAGAGTATTTCCTTGATAATCAGAAAGCTGTAATATAGGATAATTATCTAATAGATTCATTAAATCATAAATACTATTCCTATCTATTGCTTTAAAAGCTTCTGCAATAACAGATTCTATTTGTTTAGGAGTGTACGATTGCTTATTAAAATTACTATCATAATTATTAACAAAATTATCTATGGCTTGCCTTGCTGGTTCATCTTTTATATTGTAGTAATTATCCCAGAAAAGTTTAATGTAAGAGCTTAAGTCCATTAAATTTAACTGAGTTTCTCTTGTTACTTCCCCAAGAACCACTTCGTCGTTTGGCAATAATAGTACTTGTGACTCATCATTTATAAATTTGAGCTGTGCAGGGTCTTGTTTTAAATTAGTATTAATAAGATTATCTTTTGAAATTTTTGATATTTGCGTTGGCTTATTTAGACGATCTTTTAAATTTTGTCGATAATTTTTAACATTTAAACCATCAATGTTTTTTAATCCTTGTGGCTCAGTTAACATTTCGGATGATGTTTTTGTCTCTGATTTTTTTTTCGATAAGGTGGGTTGAGATTTATTACTATGTTCTGTAGATGTTTGAACATCTGGTAATTTCGAATCGGCAGGTTTATCTTTGGTAATAATAGCATCAGTTTTTGTGGTGGAAGCTGATGTTTCCTTTTCAGGTTCAACATCTGGTAATTTCGAATCTGCAGGTTTATCTTTGGTAATAATAGCATCAGTTTTTGTGGCGGAAGCTGATGTTTCCTTTTCAGGTTCAACATCTGGTAATTTCAAATCTGCAGGTTTATCTTTGGTAATAATAGCATCAGTTTTTGTGGTGGAAGCTGATGTTTCCTTTTCAGGTTCAACATCTGGTAATTTCAAATCTGCAGGTTCATCTTTGGTAATAATAGCATCAGTTTTTGTGGTGGAAGCTGATGTTTCCTTTTCAGGTTCAACATCTGGTAATTTCAAATCTGCAGGTTTATCTTTTTTTTCTTGCTTATCTAAGCCAAAAAAAATTAAAGTTCTTTTCCAAAGAGATTGGGTGTTTTGTGATTCAGTTATTGGAGATTGTGAAATAGGTAATGGTGGCAAATCATTTTCTGACTTAGCATATAAAGTGGAATGCAGAAGTAAAATACAGACAAGTGGTAAAATTTTCTTTTTCATTTATTATTCCAAGTAAAATATCTTAACGAAATTGGTGAATATTAAGTTTTAGCTAACATTGCTATTTTTTTGTATCAATTTCTTTAATTCTTCTGCTACTATTTTTTCAACTAACCTTGGTAAATTGTTATCTATCCAATCTTTTAACATAGGTTTTATTAAAAAATTAATCTCTATATCAACTTTTTTTTCCTTTTGTTTTAACTGATTACTATTTATTTTTTTAGTAAAATCATTTATTGCTATTAAAATTTTTTCAGCAGTATCTTTGGAGATAAAATCACTATTACTTCTTCTGTTTTCTTTAACTTCATCTGTTAATTCTAAAATTGAATCATCTAAATCATCTTCTTGATCATCAGTATCTATTATTCTGTCTGTAGAGTCATTATGATTGTAAATTATTCCCTTAATTGAGCGTAATATATCCTCAAGTTTTTCTTCTCTTACATCAGTATTATTCTTGCTTTTAGATTGCATAATTATCAAAAACCTACAATACGTAATTTAAGTTTTTTAAATTCTGCATCCGGATCAAAATAATCAACTTTTAAATTCATTTTTTCTGCTGTTAATTCCCCTATCAAAGATTTTATTTGATAACTAATAAGCACCAGTGCTTTTTGAGCTTCAACCTTTGTTTGCCTTGCGTCATTCAATCTTTCTTCGTAAATTTGAACATCAACTAAAGTTTTGGAACCTAATTTCTCTTCTTGCATCGCTCCTTCATAAGCTATTTCTGCAGCTTTAACACCCTCTAAAGAAGCGCTTAATCTTGTTTTTGAAGCTGAAAATGCTTCCCAAGTAGCTTTGCAATTGGATTTAACCTGTTTTATCTGAGCTTCTAGCTGCAAAACAGTTTTTTTGGTTTGGTATTTTGCTCTTCTTATATCCGAATATTCCACACCCCCTCTAGATAAAATAGGAATATTAACAGATAGTGTGGATGTCACGCTATCATTATTAAATGAATTAGTACTAGAATCTTCCGGATTATATCTATTATCACCAGTTTGAACTCTAAAAGATACTTGAGGTAATAAAGCTCCTTTTGCAACATATTCATTCGCTTTAGAAGCTTTGGTTGAGTGTTGTGAGGATAATATGTTAGGATTAGAGATAATTGCTTTTTCAGTCAATTCCTCCAAGCTACCTGGTATATCAGATGCTAATACAGGCATTTTAATATCAATAGGTTCTAATGCAAATATTCTTGTAAAATTAGCCTTGTTTGCTTCAAGATTCGCGTATGCTAAAGATTCATCAGACTCTGCACTGGCAAGAGCAGATACAGCGCTTGCTACTTCAGTTTCTGTTGATTCACCAAGTTTAAACTTTTCTTTAATAGCTTCTAGCTGAGTTTTGTTTGATTTAACACTTATTTTTGAAATATTGTATTTTTCTAAAGCTTCTACACAATTTAAATATGAAGTAATTTCATCTAGAAATATACTTTGTTCTTTAGCATAATAAGCACCTTTGGAAGATCTGAATGAAGATTGCGCAGCTTTTAGTTCGGCAACATTACTACCGCCATTAAATATTTGTTGCTCTAACATTAGATTTTTTGAATATCCCGAACCATTTGATGATGCCTTTTGAGCAAGAGGATTGTTGCTTTTGCTTTTGATTTTTGAATCTGTTGCATTAATTCCAGCCGAGACTTTTGGCATAAAACCAGCAAGAGCTCTTGGGAATTGCTCTATCTCATTTAAAAAATCTGATCTAATAATTTTAAGTTGTTCATCGTTATTATAACCATTTTTTAAAGCCTCTTCTAGATCTACAGCTTGGCTAATAGATAAATTGAGTGTAAAAATTAGAAAAAAAACTAGTTTATTATACATGTTAAGTTTAAAAGTTTATTTGATAAGATTTTGGCTATCTGAAACATTCGTCAGTATCATTTATCATTAAAAATAATATATTCAATCAATCCTATTTATGCAATGAAATGATTCTTTTGCAAAAGTGAGTTTTGAAAATATTGCGTTAATTCTGGCACTTAGATTATCAAAATCTATACATTTATCAATAGATATCTAGGTTAATAGTAGATTATTATTTTGTAATTTGTTTTACTACTTAAATAGTGTTGATTTATAACTAAGTGATATATTAACGCAATAATGCAAAAAATCTTGTTAATTTATTTGGTATTTATGTTATGAAAAAAGATATTTCAAAAAACACACTTGATAACGTCTCTTTTTCTCCGGAATTGCAAAAAGAAGTTTTTTTATTAGAAGAAGAATCTAAACAAGAACTGGAAAAATTTCTTTTGAGTTTAAAAAATGTAAAAAAAAATGCTGCTAAAACTCTAGAAGAAATTTTAGAGGAATCAGATTTAAATCTCGAAGATAAAAATAAAACAAAAGAAGTATTTGAAAAAACAATTTTGCAAGGTCTCGAAGAAGTAGAAATAAAAATACTAAAACCTTCTTTGGAAAAGAAGGAGAAACTTCCATTCACTGTTAACTTGCTAAAAGCGGTAATTAACGTTTTGGAGATTATTCAAGATTTCAAGAAAAAAATTGATAAAGTTTTGCCTATAACATGTGATAAAATAATAAAATATGTTATCCCAATCTTGTATATGGTTATAGATATTTGCGCGCCTGGTGTAGGTTTAACTTTAAAAAACATGTCTATTTTAGAGATAGCTGCATCATCTCTGCGAGATGATAACTTGAAGTCAACAATTCATATATTAAAAAGTACTTTAGAAGTGTTTAGTGAACAAAAAGGGCTTGAAGTTATTGCTAAAACTGTTGATCTATCAGTTGAAACAGCTGCCTTGCCTACAAAAATTGCCAAGCTAAATCTTAAGTATGAAATATTGGGAAAGGTTGTTCAAGGGGTCGTAGAAATCCCTGTCTTAAAAACATTTGTGAAGGATTTAATTAGTTATGCTGATCAAGTATTTCCTCAAAGCCAAAAAGCGATAGATGATACTCTAGAGTATGTAAAAAAGTCAGCAATTTCAGCTATAGAAAAAGCAGGTGCCGGTAAAGAGCTTGCCAAAAAAATAGAGCAGCAAATAGATAAACATATATTAGGAGCAAAAGAGTCTTTGCAAAAAACCCTAGATCCTGCTATTGACCTGTTTAATAAAATTGAAATTCAGCAAAATTCTGCAAATAAAATTAGTGATTCTGTAAAGGATGTATTTAATACTATCAACTTAAATATGTCAGATCATAAAAATGCTGCTCTTGTTAAGAATGCTTATGTTGAAGCGTTGCAAAATGGAATTAAAGATCGTTTGCGAGGTGATGTGGCTCAGATAGATAAGCAGGTAAAAAATCCCCAAGTAAAAGATTTTGCAAAAAAAATGCTAGGTGCTGATCATGCAAATTTGATGGATGTTGCAAAAGGGGCTACGATGCAATTAATGGGGATAAAATCTTCTATTGCTATCTAATAAAAAACTGATCTGGATAAGTAATACCAATCACCTTAAATAAGATGACTTAAATCAGCCCATTTTCTAGTGCATAATTTTTTTACATTCCCCTTAATATTTACAAAATCAAGCCAAGCTTCTGAACAAGAGTCCATTATATGGTCTACCGAAGCAAAAACCTTATT
>CAMCXV010000057.1 GCA_945883665.1 Rickettsia typhi
TGATAAAAGCATCAAGAAAGCTCTTGAAGTATTGCAAGTGATGAATTTTAATCCAGAAGAACGAGAATTTTACGAAGATCACCTAAAATGGCTTAGAATAGAAACTAATACACTCAAAAAAACAAGAGAAGAAGGGAGAGAAGAAGGGATTGCTATAGGAGAAACTAGAGGCATTGAAAAGGGCATTGAGAAAGTAGCAATGTCTATGTTAACACAAAAGATAGATGATTCTTTGATTCAATCAGTTACCGGTTTTTCTCAAGATGAATTAAACAAACTTAAAAATAAACTTCTTATCCATTAGTTTAACAGATAATTTAAGATTATTTTATCAAACAACGCCTAAAGACAAAGAAAAAAGCTAGGGAATGGGAAGAAATATTAATTATATAGAAGCAAGATATGAAAAAAATTATTACTAGATTTGCACCATCCCCAACAGGCTTTTTGCATGTAGGAAATTCAAGAACAGCTTTGATTAACTGGCTATATGCTAGAAAAAATCATGGAAAATTTATTTTAAGAATAGATGATACCGACTTAACAAGAAGTACAGAAGAATATAAAAATGCAATTATTAGAGATCTAAAATGGCTTGGTCTTGAATGGGACGAGAGTTTTAATCAAAATAGTAGGTTAGATTATTACAAAAAAGCTAAAAAAAATCTTTTAGAAAGCGGTAGACTATATGCTTGTTACGAAACGCAAGAAGAATTGGCGATAAAAAGAAAACTACAATTATCACGTGGACTACCCCCTATTTATGATAGAGCCTCTTTGAAATTGACAAAGGAACAAATAGATAATTACGAACAATCTGGCAGAAAAGCGCATTATAGATTCCTAATTCAGGACTCTGAAATAAGATGGCAAGATATGGTAAAGGGCGTGATATCATATCAAGGTAGTAATTTAAGCGACCCTATTATTATCCGCGCTGATGGCACAATGACCTACATGTTATGTTCTACAATCGATGATATTGACTATGAAATTTCTCATATCATAAGGGGGGAAGATCATGTTAGCAATACAGCTATTCAAATTCAAATGTTTGAAGCTTTTGGCGCAGAAATACCCAATTTTGGGCATTTAAGCCTTGTTAAAACCAAAGATGATAAAATTTCAAAAAGAGAAGGTGGATTCGAAATTTCCGCCTTGCGTGATAAAGAAAATCTTGAGGCTATGGCTATAAATAGTTTTTTTAGCAAGATTGGCTCTACAAGTCCTGTAGCACCAAGTTATAACATGCAAGATTTAATCAATATATTCGATATTTCCGCTTATTCTAAAAGCCCAACCACCTATTTACCTGAAGAATTAGAGCTGTTAAATCATAAATTAATAATTCATCTGGAATATAAAGATGTTAAAGAGCAATTAATTTTAATGGGACTAAAACAAATTGACGAGAATTTTTGGCTCGCTGTACGACCGAATTTACAAAAACTATCAGATATTAAAGATTGGTGGGAAATTTGCAAGAATCCAAAAAGGGTGGAAATCGAAGATCATAAGCTTTTAGCGATTGCAGCTAAGAATTTACCAGAAATAATTAATCAAGATACTTGGAGTAATTGGACTAAATTAATATCCGCAGAATCTGGAAAGAAAGGCAAAGATCTATTCATGCCCCTAAGATTAGCATTAACAGGAGTGGATCATGGACCTGAATTAAAGAATTTACTTCCATTACTTACTAGAGAAGAAATAATCAACAGGCTAAAACTTAGCCCATTACTATCTTAGTTAATGGTGGGCGGTAGAAGACTCGAACTTCCGACCTTTACGATGTCAACGTAATGCTCTAACCAACTGAGCTAACCGCCCTATAAAACGTAGAAACAGATTAATAAGTATTTATCCTGATTTTTCTTGAATTTCAAGATTTTAATTTGAATATTTCTTAAAAATACAATAAAACCTCATTTATCAAGTAGAAAATTAATTATAATACATCAAGTGTAAATGAATAGTTTAAAAGAAAAAGCATATAATAAAAATAACAGTTTTATTATAGCATTAGATGGCCCTTCAGCCTCTGGAAAAGGTTCAGTAAGCAAGCTATTAGCAGATGAGTTTAATTTACAATATGTGCAATCTAGTATAGTTTACAGAGGTTTAGCATATTTGTGTATTATTAACAAAATTGATGTTACAGATGTTAATAAAATAATAAAACTTTCAGAAAGCAAGAATTTAATAGAATCAATAAAAGACATCGATCTAAACCAAGAAAATATAGGAGATTACGCTTCTAAAATATCGATTATTCCACAGGTTCGTAATAACTTAAATGAATATTTAATTCAGATGATTCGAATTCACCCAAGAATTATAATGGAAGGAAGGGATATTACCACTGTGATTGCAAAAAATGCTGACATTAAAATTTTTATTACTGCTAATGTTCAGGAAAGAGCAACAAGACGATATAAACAGTTGCAGGAACAAGGAAAAAAATGTATACTCAGTGATGTTTTGAAGTTACTTGAAGAGCGTGATCTGAGAGACCAATCTCGAGAAATTGCGCCCCTTTCCATAGCTCCTGATGCACTATTTATAGATACTAGCTATATAAGTCAGGATCAGGTAATTCTCAAAATTAAAAACTATATAGAACTATGTTAGTCCCTGCATTTTTCGTACCCTAGGGATTTTACTTATTTAATAACCCTTAATATATTCGCGCTGAACTTGGTACAATTTAGTAGCTTATAAACCATATTAATATTTATGTTAAAAAAGAAAAGATTTATTCCTCAGTTAAGCGATGTTACTCCAACCACCGAAGATTTTGCAAGTTTGCTTGAAAGTGTAAGTACAAGCCATGTGAAAGAAGGAATGGTGGTAAAAGGTCAAGTAGTAGAAGCAAATTCCGATGTAATAGTTGTGGATGTGGGCCTTAAAAACGAAGGTAGAATAGACATATCAGAGTTTCAAACAATTGCTAACCAAGAATTACCAAAAGTTGGTGATATTGTTGATGTGTTTGTTGAGAAAATCGAAGGTAGAAAAGGCACTGTTTTAAGCCGTGAAAAAGCTATTAGAGAAGAATCTTGGGATAGTCTTGAAGGGTTGTTTGATAAACAACAAAATGTCATGGGAGTTATTTTCGGAAGAGTTAAAGGTGGATTTACCGTTGACTTAAAAGGTGTTGTAGCCTTTTTACCTGGAAGCCAAGTTGATGTTAGACCTATTAAAGATCCTTCTTCAATTATGAATATTGAGCAACCTTTCCAAATTTTAAAGATGGATAAAAAGCTTGGCAATATTGTAGTATCAAGAAGAGCTATACTTGAAGAATCAAGGTCGGAAGCAAGAGATGAAATGCTATCAAAAATCAAAGAAGGGATGGAACTTACTGGTTTTGTCAAAAATATTACCGATTATGGTGCTTTTATTGATCTTGGAAGCGTAGATGGATTACTCCATGTTACTGACATTTCTTGGAGCAGAATTAATCATCCTTCGGAAGTATTGAGTTTCGGTCAAGAGATTAAAGTTTTGGTTATTAAATACAATGAAGAGACAAAAAGAATTTCTCTTGGTATGAAGCAACTAGATGCTAATCCATGGCAAAATATCAAAGAAGAATTTCCTGTTAATAAAATGATGAAAGGCAAGGTTACAAATATTGCTGATTACGGTGCTTTTATTGAATTGAAAGATGGAATAGAAGGCTTAGTACATTCATCTGAAATTTCTTGGGGTAAAACGAATCAAAATCCTAAGAAATTATTAAATATTGGTCAAGAAGTAGAGTTTGTTATTTTGGATGTTGACACTGAAAAACATAGAATTTCTTTAAGTATTAGAAAATGCCAAGAAAATCCTCTAATAAAATTTGCTGAAGCCAATCCTGTTGGAAGTATTATCAAAGCCCCTATTAGAAATATTACGGATTTTGGTATGTTTGTAGCTATCGACTTAAACACAGACGGTATGATACATGAATCTGATATTAGTTGGACTGAAAATGGCTTAGAAGCTTTGAAGAACTTCAAAAAAGGGGATGAAGTAGAATGCAAAGTGCTAAATATTGATATTGAAAAAGATAGAGTAGCACTTGGTATTAAGCAACTTTCTGAACAATCTAATGATAGCAATAATACTGAAGAATTTAAGAAAAATATGATTGTCACTTGTATTGTGACCGATGTAAAAGAAGAAGGTATTGAAGTTACTATCGCTGATAAAGTTACTGGTTTTATCAAAAAGAACGACTTGTCAGCTGAAAAATACGACCAAAAACCTGAAAGATTTGCAGAAGGTGATAGACTTGATGCAAAAATTATTTCTATCGATAAAGTAACTAAACTAATAGGTCTTTCTATAAAGGCATTAGAGATAGATGAGCGTCAGAAAGCGATAAAAGAATATGGTTCAACAGATAGTGGCGCAAGTCTAGAGGGCATACTTGGTGCAGCTCTTGATAGAGCAAAAACTTCTAGTTAATTAATTCTTTAAATAATTACTCTACAGAAAACAGATCTGGTGAAATGATATAATTATTGTTTCGCCAGCAAGAGTTCTTGACAAAATAATATATTTTTATAGAATGAACTAACCCATTGATATGGGCTTGTAGCTCAGCTGGTTAGAGCACACGCCTGATAAGCGTGAGGTCGGAAGTTCAAGTCTTCTCAAGCCCACCATTCTTACTATAAGATTAATTACATTTTATATTAGTTAATAATATAATCATTCTTTACACCTAAAAGATACCTATTGAATTTTTCAAAACTCAATTGGCATGAATTTAAATCTCCAAAAAACCCAAAAAAGTTGACAAAATTAAACCATTTGTCTAAAATATAAAGTATGAATTTAGAAAGATTTTTTTACGAAATTATTATATTAAAACTGGTTTTAAAATAATGAGTCATAAATTAACATTTTTGGGATCAGTAGGCCATGAACTTGTAGCAAGATTAGACTCTCCTGAAAATCCAAAAGCCTATGTGTTATTCGCTCATTATTTTACAGGAAACAAAGATGTTACCGCTCTTAGCAGAATAGCGAGAGCTTTAAATGATGTTAATATCGCATTATTCAGATTCGATTACACTGGTCTTGGTGCAAGTGGTGGTAACTTTGCTGATACTAATTTTTCTTCTAATGTTGCCGACTTAATAGCTGCAGCTAATTTTATGCGTATAAATTTTGAAGCTCCTCAAATTTTAGTAGGTCATAGCCTTGGGGGAACAGCCGCAATAGCCGCAGCTTCTGAGATTCCAGAGGTCAAGGCTGTAGCTACAATTGGATCACCTTGCGATACTCTGCATGTTCAACATAATTTTGCAAAACATCTTGATGAAATCAATGAGAAAGGAGAAGCAGAAGTTATCCTTGGTGGTAAAAAATTTAACATTAAAAAACAATTTCTGGATGACATCGCAAATCAAGACATGCCAAAAAAGATAGCTAATTTAAAAAAAGCACTATTAGTTATGCATTCTCCAATTGATGAAATAGTTTCCATCGAAAACGCCCAAAGAATTTACGAATATGCTAAACACCCAAAAAGTTTTATATCTCTAGACAAAGCAGATCACTTACTTATGAACTCTCCAACAGATAGTAATTATGTAGCGGCTGTTTTAGCAGCTTGGGCAAGTAGATATTTACAGCCGTCTTCATAATTAGAACCAAATATTTTGTCTCTCCGTCAAAACTCTAAATTTTTGATATAATTTCAAGAATTTCAAAAGTAAATCACCGCGCATTCATTTTTTGAGCTATTTTTTTGCCAAGAACGTAAAATTTTGGTGTTAGGATGCCAAAAACTCAGAATTTACTCATGATTTACCTTTAGGCAAAGTTAATTGCTTAAATTATTCAAATTTCATGGATAATTATTATGCGGTGGATTCTTTTAACTCGAATTTAGGATAAGGAGTGATTGAACCAGAGGTTGACTCGTATTAAAAAACCACTATACTTAAGGTAGTTAGTTTTATAAAGCATCAGAAATGCAAAAATAGAAAAAATTAAAAAGCGTGACGGAAAAACTAGAAGATATAGCTAACACGGAAAGGTTTTAGATATCGCTTCAGTAATTGCATCTCTTATGTTATCATATTTTTTAATGATTTTTCTTAAGTAATTTTTAAAATTAGCCCAACAATGTTCAATAGGATTAAGATCGGGAGAATATGTCGGTAA
>CAMCXV010000058.1 GCA_945883665.1 Rickettsia typhi
ACATGCGTTGGTCAAGAGAGGGGTTAAACCCTTTACTTCAAATAAGAGCTGCCTTACATAGCCAAGGTGAGTGGTCTAACAAGTGGCAAAGCGCAGTACTGAATGCAGCATAACACAACTTTATCACTAACTATATTACAGTTCCAGAAAAATATATGCCAGCTATTTTCTACCTAATGCTAAGTGTGAGGTTAAGCTTATCCTGTTTTTTCTTAGGAATAAAAATTACCAAATTATAGCAAGACTAGCAGAATTAATAATCAATTTTTTTCAATAACAGAGTAGCATTGGTACCACCAAAACCAAAAGAATTTGATAAAGCATAGATAATCTCTCTTTTCTTTGCTTTAAGAGGGACTAGATCTATTTTCACTTCTTCAATAGGGTTGTGTAAATTAATAGTCGGAGGAGCTATTTGATCTCTAATAGCAAGGGCTGTGAATATTGCCTCAACACTTCCAGCAGCTCCTAATAAATGACCTATCGATGATTTAGTTGAGGACATACTAAAATTCTTATTATCTGTGAATAAATTTTGCACAGAGTTTAGCTCAATTCCATCACCTATCTTAGTTGATGTTCCATGAGCATTTATATAATCAATCTGGGTTGGGTTGATTTTACCATCTTTCAAAGCATTTTCCATAGCTCTGTAAGCACCTCGACCATTCGGAGAAGTAATATGATAAGCATCACCTGTTAAACCATAACCTATTATCTCGGCATATATCTTAGCTCCCCTTGCTATTGCATGCTCATATTCTTCAAGAACAACAACACCTGCACCCTCGCCTATCACAAAACCATCATGATCAACATCCCAAGGTCTTGAGGCTTCAGTCGGTCTATCATTAAAACTACTTGCAAGAGCTCTTGCAGCTACAAAACCAGCTACACCGGCTGGGGTAATTGGTGCCTCAGCTCCACCAGCTATCATAACGTCAGCATCACCATATTTAATCATTCTTGCTGCATCACCAATAGCATGAGCTCCCGTAGAACAAGCAGTAGAAACAGCGCTGTTTGGCCCTGCAAACCCATATTTAATTGACACATGACCAGAAAGCAAATTTACCAATGATGCTGGAATAAAATAAGGAGTAACTTTACAATTAGTAGAATTATGCAATTCTACAGATGTTTTCTCTATCATGCCAAGACCACCAATTCCAGAACCAAGCATAACTCCTGTTCTATCTTTTTCATAGTCTGTTTGTGGTAAAATATTAGAATCTTCCACAGCCTCAATAGCAGCAGCTATACCAAGATGAATAAATCTATCCATCTTTCTTACATCTCTTGGATTAATGTAATTTTCAGCATTAAACTCAGGTATTTCGGAAGCAATCTTACAAGATATTTTTTCAGTATCAAAAGACGTGATATTTTTTACTCCACTTTTGCCTGCTAGAATTTTAGACCAAGTATCAGCCGTATTCAAAGCAAGCGAGGTAATCATCCCAACACCAGTTATCACTACTCTCCTAGTTGACATAATGAATCATTTTTTTTATTATCTCTTACATAAATGCTATATAAACTGATCGAAACTAACAAAATCATCAACCAATAGATGTAAATCTATTGGTCTGGTTTTCGTATTAATAGTTTTGGATTTTTATTTATCGAACCAAAAATAATCAGTAGATTTATTAAGTCGTTAGTTTAATTAATTCTAAAAAATCTCTAGGTATTAATGTTTTCTTCAACATATTTAACCGCATCAGCAACAGTAGCTATTTTACCAGCGTTCTCATCTGGTATATCACATTCAAAAGCAGCTTCTATCGCCATCATCAACTCCACTAAATCTAAGCTATCAGCACCAAGATCATCGACAAATCTAGATTCTAAAGAAATACTAGCTTCATCTATTCTAAGAGTTTCAGCAACAGTTTTTTTTATCTTTTGTTCGATATTATCACTCATAAAAAACCTCATTATCGTTTCTATAATTTTTCATTCTGCGCTAGGGCAAAAACTAGTTTCACACTTTTAGCACAAAAAGAATTCTTTTGCCACTATAAAAATAAATTTATATTATTCAATCATAGCCAATAATTACTTTATAATTTATCAGCTTATTTTCTTTAATATTCTATACCATTAACATCCCACCGTTAACATGGATAGTCTGCCCTGTAATATATGAAGAATCAGGACTAGCAAGAAAAGTTACAACATTTGCCACATCATCTGGGCTACCTAATTTCTTTAAGGGTATTTTTTGCATTATAGCATCTTTTTGAGAATCCGTTAAAACATCAGTCATGTTGGAAACAATAAACCCTGGGGCTATAACATTAACTGTAATACCTCTAGTTGCAACTTCATAAGCAAGAGATTTTGTCATACCTATCAATCCAGCCTTTGAAGCGCAATAATTTGCTTGCCCTGCATTACCTGAAACAGCTACTACAGAAGAAATATTGATAATTCTACCATATCTATTTTTCATCATTTTCTTAATTGCTTCTCTGTTTAAAGTAAAATTAGATTTTAAGTTCACATCTATCACTGATCCAAAATCTTCGTTCGTCATTCTTACAGCTAATGTATCTTTATTGATACCAGCATTACACACCAGAATATCTATTTTATCTATGTCCGATAATAAGTGATCCGTTGCTTTCAGATCAGACAAATCACAAAGTTTGATAGTGTAATTATCTTTTAATTCTTTTCCAAGATCTATCAGTTTTTTTTCATTACTACCGCTGATAAATACATGAACTCCAAGACTATGCAACTTTTTACTTATTGCCATACCAATACCACCACTAGCGCCTGTAACAAAAGCTATATTTCCTTTTAAATTTGTCATTACACTTACCTTAAATAAAAATATTAATTTGCATCTTCTACTATTTCGTCCGTTAAAACAAAGCTAACAGGAGCGTCCAGTAATTGGGTTTTGATTTTTTCAGATAATTCATCAGCAATTTCTGGATGATCTTTCATATATTGTTTTGCATTTTCTCTGCCCTGCCCAATCCTAATATCTCCATAAGAAAACCACGAACCAGATTTTTCAATAAAATCATATTTTACTCCAATATCAATAATCTCACCTTCTTTCGAGATACCAGAACCATACATAATATCAAAATCAACAGTTCTAAAAGGTGGAGCGACCTTGTTCTTTACAACCTTGACTCTTGTTTGGTTACCAACAACTTCTTCTTTGTCTTTAATAGAACCAATACGCCTTATATCCATCCTAACTGAAGCATAAAATTTAAGAGCATTACCACCAGTAGTAGTTTCAGGACTACCAAACATCACACCAATTTTCATTCTTATTTGATTAATAAAAATAACCATGCAATTAGTTCTAGAAATAGAGGCAGTTAATTTTCTAAGAGCTTGACTCATTAGCCTTGCTTGCAATCCCATATGAGAATCTCCCATTTCACCATCGATTTCAGCTTTGGGAACAAGAGCAGCAACACTATCAATTACAACTAAGTCAACAGCTCCAGAACGAACTAATGTATCTGTAATTTCTAAAGCCTGCTCGCCTGTATCTGGTTGAGAGATAATTAAATCATCAATATTAACTCCTAATTTTTTAGCATAAATAGGATCTAAAGCATGCTCAGCATCTATAAAAGCACATGTACCACCTTTTTTTTGCGCTTCCGCAATTATATGCAGTGTTAGAGTAGTTTTACCTGAACTTTCAGGACCAAAAATCTCTATAATTCTTCCTTTAGGAACCCCGCCAATACCAAGAGCTATATCAAGACCTATCGAACCAGTAGGTATTGCCTCAATATTCATTTCTTGACGTTGACCTAGTTTCATCACGGAGCCTTTGCCATAGCTTTTTTCTATTTGACTAATAGCAGCTTCCAATGCCCTTTCTTTATCCATAAAATTTCCAAACTTAATTTAAATATTATCTAAAACTTATATGATGATCAACAAAGAAAATCCAGAGAAATCTTGAAAAATGTACAAGTTAATTGAGCTATGTTAATAGAAGAACACTAAAACCAATCTTGCATAGTTTCTTTATATAGATAATACGCTATATAGATAATAATTTTATTAAATGATAAAACGACAATAAGACGCAACATTGAAAGTGAACTAAGATTTTAGTCTAGAGAGTTGATATTTCAATCATAAGCTATTTTTTATGGTTGATAAATTTATCAATAATTTCTTCGTCAGATATAGAATTATTTTTTGATTCAATCAGATAATTTCTAACACTGTTAATTACAGAGTCAGTAAATTCATTTTTTAATTCTTCTGATATTTTAGATTTTTCATTTTCAATAATTTGATTAGCAGATTTGCTTTTTCGATCCAATGCAATTTCCATCTCTTTGGTTCTTTTTTTAATCAATTTTTCTGTGCTATCTTTAGCCTTGTTAATTATTTGCTTTTTATATTCTTCAAAATTCATCATTTCTTTCTGAATTTCTTCAAGCAACAACTTAGCTTCAGTTTTTATTTTCTCACTTTCTGCAAATTTTTGTTTAATATCATCAATTTTAACATCCAAAGAATTGATAATAGCTTTTTTTACAGGTTTATAAGCAAAATATACAAAAAGAATAAAACTAATTGCTACCCAGAAATTTTCATCAAAAAAATGCATTATCTTGTTCCACAAATCTTCTTTAACAAATCCATATTTACTGATTTTTTAGTAATTTTTTCAATTATAAAAGATGAAAGTTCAATACAAGATTGATCTTTGCTTTCACGAAAAGATTGTAAATAATTTTGTATTTCTGCAAATGATTCTTCTGTTTTAAGAATTAAAGAAGATTCCATCTGTTGATTTTTTTTCACAAAATATTCTTCTAGATTATTTAAAGCATCTTTCTGCATTTTTTCTATAATAACATCAAGCTCCATCAGATTCTCTTGTTTTTGAGAATGCAAAGCAATCATTTTGTTATGATCGTTCTTAGAGGTTAAAATATTATCCTCTAAACAAAGATTACGACTTGTTAATATAGATTCAACTTTTGGAGCAATAAATTTACTAACAAAAATATATAAAGCTCCAAAAACAAAACTAAGCCATAATAATTGATTGCTAAAACTTGATATATCAAATTGCGGCATATAAATTTTCAAACATCACGTAAAAATTAACAACATTGCAATAACAAATGAGAACAAACCCATAGCTTCAGCAAGTCCAGCACCAATAAAAGCCATCCTCTGCAACTGATCAGCCGCAGAAGGGTTGCGAGCTATTGCATTTAATAGTGAACAAAAAATATTACCCACTCCTATAGCCGCCCCAAGCATACCAAAAGCCATAAGACCAGCACCAATAAATTTAAGAGCCATCATAGATTCCATATTTCTCTCCCTAAATATTTTAAATAAAAATTAAACTTTAGCATTCTTTTTTTCGAGCAATGCTTAACACTAATTAACTATACACTAGTGTAAATTAATTGCATCATTTAAATATACACATGATAGTATAGTGAATATATAAGCCTGTAAAATTGCAACAAAAATTTCAAAACCTATTAGCACAGAGATAAAAGGTATAGGAAAAATTTTCAAGTAAATTGACATTGAAACAACAAAACCAGCTATCACTTTAAGTAACACATGACCAGCAACCATATTTGCAGTTAAACGCAAAGATAAGCTTATTGGTCTTGCAAGATATGTAAATAATTCAATTACTATCATCAAAGGTGCTAGCCACCAAGGAGTACCTTTTGGTAAAAATAAAGAGAAAAAATGCAAACCATGTAAAGCAAACCCAAGTAATGTTACTAGTAAAAACACCATGATTGCTAATGCAAATGTTATGGAAATATGGCTAGTTACCGTAAAACCATATGGTATCATACCAAATAAATTACAGGTACTAATAAACATAAATAATGTAAAAATTAAAGGTACGAATTTTTTGCCTTTAGCACCGATATTTTGGTTTACAGTATCGATGATTAAAGAATAAATCAATTCGCCACTAATTTGTAACCTAGTAGGAATTATTTTTGACTGTCTAAAAGCAAGA
>CAMCXV010000059.1 GCA_945883665.1 Rickettsia typhi
CTAATAGTCAATCATGCCTTAGGCTCATTACTGCTATCCTGCTAGAAATTAGCGATGATTGGATTACTGGTGCTGCTTATTTAGATATGAGCGCGTAATATAAAAAAGGTGAAATGTGAATTTACAGAAAAATTGTTGCTTTATCTAGATTTAATTGTTATTGGTGGTGGAGGTTTGCACTATTCAATAGATTACAAAATGACTTCACCATAAGTTAATAATTATAGGGTAATTTTGAAATGCCTGAAAAATAAAAAAAATGTTTTTTTTATTTTAAATCTGTGTTATAAAATAAATGTACATATTTCAAGATGCGTAGCAGCTTTGTAAATATCTGTGCAAATATAATGAGAAAATACAGATTGGGTAGTAAGAAATGAAACATGGTGGTAGACGAAATGGAGCTGGTAGACCAAGGGGTCAAGGTAAGTACGGTACTAGTACAAAAGCCATTAGAGTGCCGGAATATTTAATAGAAGATGTAAAAAGCTATTCTATTAACGGCGGATATAAAATACCGTTCTTTAGTTCTAAAGTCGAAGCTGGTCACCCTTCTTTAGCGGATGATCATATAGAAGATATGATCGATATAAATAGTTTTTTAATCAAAAATCCTCATACAAGTTTTTGTGTTAAAGTTTCGGGTCTCTCAATGATTGGTGCTGGAATTTATGAAGGTGATATCTTAATTGTAGATAGCAGTATTTCTCCGATTGAAGGCAAAATAGTAATCGCTGCTTTAGATGGTATGCTTACTGTAAAAAGATTTGATTTTATTAACAAAAAGCCTTATTTGATACCGGAAAATCCCAATTTTGACCCTATTCCAATTCTAGAAAATTCAGAAATTTACATATGGGGAGTGGTAATAAGTATAGTTAGAAGTTTATAATGGGGTGATGATTATGGAATTTAAAATTTATGAAATTGAAAATATCAAAAGTGCAAGAGAGTATTTATCAAAAATAAATGAACCTGTATTATTAAGCAACCCCCAAGGAAGTACTAGATATTATGGTATTAGAGTTATAGACTATATTTTTAAAACCCTTCAAAATGAATTTCCTAGTAAAATAAGGGGTACTATTATTGATGTGTACGATGATTACCCAGCCTTGATAACCGCAAAAGAGCTAGGTTATGATAGGATAATATACAATAACCAGATAGCTTAAAATTTAGTTTGTTTAAGTGTTTGATAGCTTGTAACGATTCAAAAAAATATTAAAAAGATGTTTAATTCGGAAATTCAGGAATTAGTGAACGGGTGGCAAGCTTATTTACGGCTACAAAAAAACTATTCTAAAAACACTATAGAATCTTATCTTAATGATTTAAAAGCTTATTTCATTTTTATTCAAAAATATACTGAAGAATCTGTAAGTATAAAATCTATTTCTTCGGTAGATATAAGAATGATAAGAAGCTGGTTATCTGAGCGTAGATTTTGTGAATATGCGGCAACTTCTAGTGCGCGAGCTTTATCTTCAATAAGAAATTTCTATAATTATATAGAAAAAACTCATAAAATAGTTTGTCATTCGATACATTCTGTATCTAGCCCTAAAAAACCAAAATCTCTACCAAAAGCTTTATCCAAAGAAGATGCTTTGCTTTCTCTAGATAAAATAGACAGTTTGGATGAAGTAAAGTGGATTGACTTAAGGAATAAAAGTTTACTAACATTAATTTATGCTAGTGGTCTTAGAATTTCAGAAGCATTATCAATAACTAAAGAGCATGTAAATAAATGTGAATATATAAAAATCATAGGCAAGGGTAATAAAGAAAGGTTGATTCCTTGGATTGAAGATGTAAGAAAATTAATTTTGGAATATTTAAAAGAATTACCTTATGAGATAGATGAAAATGAACCAATATTTCGTAGCAAGATGGGGAAAATATTACTTAGAAATAATTTTAATACCGAATTGGTTAAATTAAGACGTGTTTATGGTTTGCCGGAGCATTTAACTTCTCATTCATTTCGTCATAGTTTTGCCACGCATTTACTAGAAAATGGTGCAGATCTGAGGTCTATACAAGATCTACTTGGTCATAAGAGCTTATCTACCACCCAGAGATATACAAAAGTTAATCTAAAACACTTAGAGACGGTTTATAATAAATCACACCCTGAGTCGGAGTTGGTTCATGATAAGAAAGCTATTGATTTAAAGTAAAGAATTTAAGTGTTTTGTCTTGCATTTTAACAAAGTTTTGCATTATATTGTAGCTGTTTTAAATTAAAGATATTTAGTATGGAAAAGTTAGTTTTACCAGAGGGTTACAAGCCTTCTAATTCGGAAGAATATATGAACCCGATGCAGTTGGAGTATTTCAAACAAAAACTTCTAACATGGCGTGAAGAATTGCTTGAAGAGTCTAGGGAAACGCTAATACATTTAAGAGAAGAGAATTGGAACGAGCCAGATTTAAATGACCGAGCAAGTATTGAAACAGAAACAACTATCGAACTTAGGACTCGCGATCGTTATCGTAAATTAATCGATAAAATAGAATCTGCTATCAACAGAGTGAATAAGGGTGGTTATGGATATTGTGAAGAAACAGGTGAAGCAATAGGTCTTAAAAGACTTGAAGCAAGACCAGTTGCTACTTTATGTATAGAAGCACAAGAGCGTCATGAAAATTATGAAAAAACTCATTTAGATGAAGATTTTTTAGAAAATTAAAAGTTTTATGATACAAGGAAGATGTGATAATATCATTTTTATAGATTTGTGTTATCACATGTTGTATTATGTTGTTTAATTTTCTAGAATCAATTTTTTAATAATTTGAGAATGCAATTTTTTCCTCTAAAACTTTTTCCTAGTAATTCTAATTTTGACTTCATGCGAATGAAAAATTTTAATTATGCTCTATCAATTTTATTATTTTTCCTAAGTATATATTGGATTAGTGTCTATAAATTTAATTTTGGCATTGATTTTATTGGTGGAATTAGTATCGAGTTAAGGGTTGATAAAGATCCTGATTTACCTAAAATGCGTACAGTTCTGGGAGATCTTGAAATTGGCGAAATAATATTGCAAAATTTTGGCAGCGATAAAGATATCTCAATAAGAGCTGGTATTAGTAGTGAAGAGAATTTGATGCAGAATATTGAACTTATTAAATCTGCTCTGGCGCAAAATTTTCCATATCAGTTTGAGTATAGAAAAGTTGATTTTGTTGGTCCACAAGTTGGTAATCAGATGATAAAATCAGGTATTACTGCTCTTATACTATCATTTTTATCTATAATGATTTACATTTGGATAAGATTTGAATGGCAATTTGCTATCGGAGTTTTAGCGGCGCTGCTTCATGATGTAGTTTTAAGTCTTGGGTTTTTAAGCGCAACAAAACTGGACTTTAATTTAAGTACAATTGCTGCTATTTTAACCATAGTTGGCTACTCAGTAAATGATACTGTAGTAATTTATGATCGCATTCGTGAAAATTTAAGAAAATATAACAAAAAGCCTGTTAGTGTTATAATTAATATGAGTGTCAATGAAACTTTGTCAAGGACAACAATAACAGTTTTTACAACTTTGCTTGCTAATTTTGCTTTGATAATATATGGCGGCGAAGCGATAAAAAGTTTTAGTATTCTAGTGTTTTTTGGAATATTATTTGGTACTTATTCATCTATTTTTATTTCCGCGCCAGTGATTACATTATTTAATTTTAAAAACTTAAAAGAATAATAATTTTATGAGAATTTCAGCAAATGATATTAAATCTGGTAATATACTAGATTATGAAGGAGAATTGTGGATTGTTGCTAAAAATCCTGAACATACAAAACCTGGCAAAGGTGGAGCTTATGTGCAGGTGGAGATGAAAAATCTCCGTACTGGTAATAAATTGAATCAACGCTTCAGTTCTAGTGAAGCTGTTGAAAAAGCTTTTCTTGAAAAAAAAGAGATGCAATATCTTTATAAAGATGAGAATCTTTTGGTATTTATGGATCCAAGCTCCTTTGAACAGGTAATGATTGATCAGGATTTAATGAAAGATAAATTGCCTTTTCTTACTGATGGTATGAATGTAGAAGTTGAGTTTTATCAAGATAAACCACTCAGTATTGTTCTAGCGCAAACTGTTATACTAGAAATTCAGCAGACTGATCCTGTAATTAAAGGATCCACTGCTACTTCTTCTTATAAACCAGCTATAATGCTCAATGGATTGCGTGTTATGGTTCCTCCGTATTTGGTAACAGGTGAAAAAATAATAGTTAGGACTGAAGATAGTACTTTTGTCAAAAGGGCTGAGTAATGCAAAATAATACTGATTTTCTTACAGACGCTATAAGGGGGGCTTCAAAATTTTTACATCGAGATTATTTTGAATTAGAAAATTTACAAAGTTCTGAGAAAAATACAAAAATTTTTGTTGATAAAGCAAAGCAGAGAGTTACAGAAAATTTACAAAAATCACTGAGTAAATATTATAAAAATATCATTTTTGATAATGAATTAAACTCACAAAATTTGAATTTTAATGATTCTGCAGCTCTAGTAAATGTTTTAGATGGAGAAAAAAACTTTGAAAGATCAATTCCATTTTTTGCATTAATAGTTACGATTCTAACAAAAAAACATGATGTAATTTCTGCAGATAAAATTGTTGTGAATTTTCCAGTTTTGGGTGATATATATTATGCCGAGCAAGGAAAAGGTGCGTGGCTTGAGAGATATTCATCAAATTTTTCTGGTGGTGCTGTAAGATTAAGGGTGTCAGTAAAAAACAAGCTAGAAGATAGACTGGTTTGTTGTAATTACTTGGAACTACCACTTGCAGTAAAAATATCAGAAAATATAAGAGTTTTTGAATCTTGTGCTTATCAATTAGCTCTTGTAGTTAGTGGTAAAGCTGATGTTGCTTTGTTTGCAAATAATTCAATTTTCACTCAAGGATTTGAAATGTTAATACGTGAATCTGGTGGACTTAGCTACATAAAGGATAATATATTTATTGCTTCGAATTATCAATTACAAGAAAAAATAAAACAGGTACTAGTTTAATACTATTTTTAAAAATATCCGTAGCTTAAATTGAAAATAGTTTAAATTTTAAATTTTTTTGAATTATTATTTAATTCTGGTATCTAAAGAAACTATTGATGTTATTTATATAGCGAGGTGATTTTACAATGAAAAAATTTACAATTAATTGTGATTTCGGGGGGCAATTATCGCCATTTACTATTTTTATTGGTAAACCCGAGCATTCCCATCACCCGTTGCATTTTCAAGCAGATTGGCTTTCAAAACAGCGTGGCGGAATGATACCAGGAGATGTAATGGAGGCTGTCACCCAACTTCAACAATTAGCTGAAAAAAATGGTGTGTCTTTAGAAGAATTATGTGTATATGCCCTTGGCACACCAGAAGAACAAGCTTCTCTTGAAGGCGAAAATAAAGAGAATGTATCTGCAGATTCAAGCTCTGAGGATGATGAAGTTGCAAAAGATCACTTTGAATAAAAAATACCGATTTTGATAAAATAAACTAAAATAATGCATAGAAAAACAATTTTTATTACAGGGGCTTCTAGTGGTCTTGGTT
>CAMCXV010000060.1 GCA_945883665.1 Rickettsia typhi
TTGTCTTATATAATTCTATTACTCGGTCTCGTAGATCTTGACTATATGCTTTCATCGTAAATTATCTATAATTTCTTAAATACATTACAATATAATCAATAATTTACTGTATGTCCATTTTATCTAATACCCTAACGGGTTAGCTATACAGAGGTTTTTTTATAGATTTAGAATAGAATTTTACAGTATCTTGTACTTGGGTGCAAAACAATTTACTCAGATGCCTGATTTTAATGTAGTAAAACTTCAGCAAAAAATGCTTTTTGAAGATAATAAGTGGCTTGAGGATGATGAAGCTGAATCTTTACTCAAAAGTTTGTCTGAGAGTAATGGACAAACCAAAGAGCATTTGAAATAAAATCTATCTTTTTACGTATATGCGGTCTACATTAAACTTGTCAGCTAATAAATATATGAGAGATATATGGTTAAAATTTGTACAATTTTATTTAAAGAGATTGTACGTAGTAATTTTGCCAAATTAATTTATCCAACATATCAACAAGATTGGTATAAAAATAAAGGCTATAATGGTATCTCCCATCAAGAAAGATTTAATGATTTTGTGTCAAAGCAAAAAATACCTGGCTCTATATATTTCAAGGAATTTAAGTCGTTAAAATTAACTAGAAAATTTGTTACTTCAAGTGGTTTTCAAATAGATTCAGTAAAAATGAAACCTAGCAAATTACTGAGTAAAAATAAACCAGGGGATGGGTTATATATTGTATTTTTTCTTGGTAGAAGTGAATATTACGAAAGTAGGTTTCGTGATATGGCTCTTTTTGCACAAAATACCGGAGCAACTATTGTAGGTTTTAATCCGAAAGGATTCAATTCAAGCTCCGGTGAAACAAAAATCTTATTTGACATTGTTGATGATGGCATAGCTATTGTAGAATCTTTAATCGCTTGCAACATTAGTCCAAAACAAATTGTTTTTTATGGAAACTCTATTGGAGCTATTGTACAAGAAATGGTGTGCAAACATTTTAGAAAATTAAAATTAGCTGATTTTCGTCAAATTAATAGCAATTCTTTTTCCTCTCTTGCTAGTGTTTTTTCTACCAACATGAGGATGCGATTTTTAAAAAATAAAATTATGAAATTAATGAAATATGCTGATTGGGAAATAGATTATGCACAAAATTTTTATAAAACAGGTGTGATGAGGTGTTTTTTGTCACGTAAAGGAGACAAGATTATAAAAAAAGAGGCATCTTTTTGTTCTAAAATCAATAGATTTCAAGATATTATTGATGCGCCAGAAGAATATAGAGAAACTCTGAATTGGTTAAATAATAATAGTGAATTGATTACTATTTCACCGAATAAAAAAGATCCGCATATTTTGAGTTTGTATAATATGTTTCTTAAAACTCAAGATGAAAATGGTCGCAATTTTACCGTGTGGTATTTTATTAATCGATATCTTGATGCTTCAAATAAATTTGTATAACTTATTATAATCAAAATCTTTGCATTTTAAGCTATTTGGGATTATAATAACTATGCCCTTAGGGGATATGGTGATAAACGTTATTTGGAATAGAAGTTGCGGACCCGGGGGCGGTACCCGGCGCCTCCACCAAAATTTTTGGGGGCGAAATAGGATCGACGTGCTTAATAAAGGGATAATTTTTACCCGGTATGATTCCACCGAATCTTTTTATTCAGGGTCAAAAAAAGTAAATGCAAACGATAATAATCGTCTTGCGGCTGCTGCTTAATTTTAAGTAGCTATAGCCACGGGGCTGGGGGCTTGCCTGGCAACAGAAAAGCCCTATATTTAATTTTAATATGTGTGTTATGGCATTTAATTATCGATATTTAATAGATGAAGCGGTACTTAAGGTTTTAAAACAAATACTTGATGATGTGAAAAATAATGGTTTTTTAGGGGATCAGAGTTTTTATATATCTTTTCGCACGAATCATACGGGGGTTGTTTTATCTAATATTATGAAACAAAAATATCCTAAGGAAATTACTATTGTTTTGCAGCACCAGTTTAAAAATCTTAATGTTTATGATGAAAAATTTACTGTAAATATTAGTTTTGGTGGTGTGGCAGAGAATATACAGGTTCCGTTTAATGCTATAACAAGTTTTTTTGATCCAATAGATAATTTTGGGTTTCAATTTGCTAAAAAAGAATATTCTGATCATACTCAAAACAATCATGTTACCAAAGCAGATATTTTACCTTCAGAAACTAAGTTCGCTAAAAGCAAAAAAAAACTAATGACAAAAGAGGCTGAGGTGATTTTGCTTGATAAGTTTAGAGAAAAACGTGATGAAAAAAATAAGACGTAACTAATGTTATCAAAGCCAATATTAGATATATATACAGATGGAGCTTGCTCCGGAAATCCTGGTCATGGAGGTTGGGGGGCGTATTTAGAATACAAAATCGCTGGATCTAAAGATGTAAAAAAAGAAATTTTTGGTTCTAGTCATCAGACTACAAATAATCAAATGGAAATGATAGCTGCTATAGAAGCATTGAAAATACTAAAAAAACCCTGTATCCTAAATTTGTACACTGATAGTAAGTATTTGCAGCTTGGTATTACAAAATGGATTCATAATTGGTGTAAGAATAATTGGCGCAAAAGTGATAATAAACCAGTGAAAAATTCTTTTTTGTGGCAAAGTTTGCAGAATGAAATTGTTAAACATGATATTGTCTGGCATTGGGTAAAGGGGCATTCTGATAATTATGGTAATATTATAGCTGATAAGTTGGCGATAAAAGGTAAGGAAATTGCAGGTCAAGAAATTAAATGTCATTTATAGATAAGTTCTTAGCAAAGTTTTATGCTAAAAAAGTTGGAGAGGATAGTTTTGGTAACGTTTATTATCTGAGTTTTTTTAAAAATTACTTAGGTAAAAATAAGAGATTAGTTATTTATAATGGTCTTAATTTAGCATCCAAAGTTCCTCCCATGTGGCATTCATGGCTTCATTATATGAGTGATGATATTCCAAGAGATGAAAAATCTTTTGCATGGCAAAAGAATTACCAACCAAATCTAACAGGAACAAAATATGCTTATGATCCATCGAAATTACGCAACAAAGAGCGTGTTTATAATCAATGGCGACCAAAAAAAATAGGTATTTATTATGCATCAAAGAGTAGTTGAAACAATAGTGGGTTTTTTAGTAATATGTTTTGCCGCAGGTTCTTTTGCTTTTTTCTATAAAATTGGTGGTTCTTCAAAGGAACATGAAGGATATATATTAAATGCTTATTTTCAGAATATCGAAGGTTTATCAGAAGGTAATGATGTTAAACTTTCAGGGATTAAAGTTGGTTATATTGATAATTTAAGTTTAGAAAATGGTACTTATTTAGCTGTAGCAAAACTCAAGATAAAAAAAGGTATTGATATTCCTTCTGATTCAAGGGCAATAGTATCTACTAGTGGATTATTGGGTGGAAAATATATAAAAATAGACCTTGGCGCTGCAGATGATAATTTACAAGAAAATGGCAAAATTAAATTCACTCAATCATCTATTAATATTGAAGATTTGATTGGTAAATTAATGTATTCTTTGACAAGTAAAACGAATTGATTGGTAAATATGTCGTTGCCTGATGGATTTGTGTATCTTAGTGATGTTTATCTTTCAATTATTCAGATTATGTCTTAATTACTCCTAGAATGATGTTTCATAAATATATTTGCTTATAAAAGTTTTTCTAGACTTTAGTAAGGTTTTTTATTATTTTTGTTAAATTTTGAGTGTTATTCATGTTGGTAGAAAAAATCTTTTTAAGTTTGTTGTTTTTGATACCAATTATTGGCTTATATTCTGGCTTATCAGTTGCAGGAACAGTGCCTGTTTTTTTATTATCATGTTTATTTTATGTTAGAAAATTTCTAGAATTTAGAATTAGGGATAATAAACTTGAGATAATTTTTATTCTATGGGTGATATCAAGTTCTTTATGGTCAATAAGTTTTGTAAGTATTTTTTCTTCAGCAATGAAATTTACAGCAGAAGTTTTTCTTGGATTTTTTGCACTACAGAATATTGGAAAAATAAATATTGATGAATCAAAGATAGAAAAAATCCTAATAATATCTTTATTGGTTTCGATAATAGTTTTTTCTATTGAGACTATAACTAGCGGTAAAGTTAGTTTGCTTTTTAGGGAATTACTGCAAAAAAAAGAATCGCATATATTTTTCTTACACTATTTAGATAGGGGGTTAGCATTATTAACGTTACTATCATGGGTAGTAATTTCTATTTTCTTAAAAAATGAAAATAGAATAGCATCTTTGTTAGTTTATTGCGGATTAATAATAGTATTGAGTTATTCTGATAATTTAGCAGCCTTGGTTGCTCACATTATTGCTGGCTTTGTTTTTGTTGTTACTAGATTTACAATATTAAAAAATCCTAAAATATTATGCTTTTTGTTTTTAATTTGTAATATTTTGATGATAATATTTGCTTTTAAAGTTGATGCTCTTAAAATAGCTCAAGAAAATTACATTTTACCATTATCAGCTAAACACCGCTTGTTTATTTGGAATTTTGTTGCTGAAAATTCAGAGAAACAACCTATTTTGGGTATTGGATTTAATGGATCAAGGCAATTTTCGGTAGAGGAAGATCAAATGATAAAGTTATTTGGTCAAACATTGAGTCCTTTGCCGCTGCATCCACATAACAATGTTATGCAAGTTTATTTTGAACTTGGTGTGATAGGATTAAGTTTATATTTAGCCTTGGCATGTAATTATATATTGTTTATCGGTAAGTATTATAGGACAACAAATATAATAAGTCAGGATTTAATATGTTCCTTATATAGCTGTTTTTCCGTTTATTGGATTATGGCTATGATTTCTTATAGCTTGTGGCAAAGTTGGTGGGTATTTTCTATTTTTTGGATATCATCTTTACTCTCAATGCTTATTATTCCCAAAATTCATTCTTGATTTACGTTAAAATCACATACCCCAAATGTAATTATTAAGTTAATTATATAAATTTTCTTGATATATTATTAACAATATATAAATATTAAAATAATGTTATAAGGAAAATCTAAAGTTAGATAAGGGCAAGATATGGTTATTGATTATAAGACTTTTAATCTTAGTACTGCTGCTGATAGTGGCGGGGTTACTGGTAGTCAACGTGTAAAAGGTTTGGAAGGAAAGAATTATCAGTTAAAATCTTCTATGCGAACAAAGAATTGGTATTCAACACGTTATATTAAAGCAAGTGGAACTGATAGAGAAAATTACGGCGAAGTGATATCAGCAAAAATAGCTAGAGCAATTCTAAGCAATGAAAATTTGCCAAATGGAGCTCCTGAGGTTAGTTTGGTTTATGATAAAGAAGGAAAAACAACGCCTATAGCCTCAAAATATTTAGAAGGAGAAAAGGTGTCAATAAGCGTTGAAAATTGACCCACTAAGTGCGTCCAAAATTGACCCACTTCGATTACAAAATATTAGCTTCTTTTTTTCATACGATGACTCTCGTTTCCAGTTTCTATAATATCACAATTGTGGCAAATTCTATCAAGCAATG
>CAMCXV010000061.1 GCA_945883665.1 Rickettsia typhi
CGATTTCGACCATGACGCTCATGTTTCATCATTTTTATAAAATCATAATCATGAAAACCTTGTGGTAATATTAACTTAGCTATTTGACTACCTTTTGTGCTTTAAAAATCCATTCTAAACCACTGTGTTAATTATTGCAATTGGTATAAGAACTAGAAAAATGTGAATAGTCCCATGGGGTAGTAAGCAAAGTTAAAGATTGTGTATGTTTATAAATAAACATAGTAAATATTGCTATATTTCCTCCTATACAATGACCAACAAGGTTTACAAATCCTGAGTTAGTATCTTCAATAAATTGCAAAACATTTGCAACATCATTCGCATAATCTGATAATTTTAGAGCATTTTTAGTTTCTCTCCATTCGATCAAATATACATTACCTAGTAATTTCATGTATTCAATATAGTTTTGATCTTGATTAAAAAACAATATTTTGGGAGAATTAAACAAAGATGGTACTATAACAAAATTTTGATTAGATAAGCTTTTTGATTTAAACAACCACAAATTAGAAATATCGGAATCATATCCACATTTGAA
Source organism: Rickettsia typhi (assembly GCA_945883665.1). GTDB lineage: Bacteria > Pseudomonadota > Alphaproteobacteria > Rickettsiales > Rickettsiaceae > Megaera > Megaera typhi_B. The sequence continues at coordinate 545 of CAMCXV010000061.1, forward strand.
AGCATTATTTTTGTAATTATTTTCTATATCAATATTTACATATTTATTGTAATCTTCTTGATATATTTTATGTAGATCATTACAAAAAGAAAACATCGGGATTTCTGTATTTTAGTTACTTGACAATTTATTAGAAAATAGTTATAATTCATGAAATTTTTATCGTTGACCTAGCGGCTTTTTCAGAACGTTTTAAAAAAATATATACTAAAGCAAAATCGCAGGACCTACGACTAAAAATAACTTAAACTCAAAAAGATTTTAAGTTTTTTTTTTGTCATAGGTGTTAATAAACAATGTCTCAATCAGAAACTCATCACTTCAAAAGCAAATTTAGAACTATTTTCTGGCCTATAAAACGGTCTGAGCTTCCTAAATTTATACCAATGTCAGCTCTCATGTTTTGCGTTTTGTTTAATCAAAATATTTTGAGGATATTAAAAGATAGTATATTAATTTCAGAAATCAGTGCAGAAGTAACAAGTTTTACAAAAGTATATTGCGTAACTCCTGCGGCAACTATTTTTGTAATCATATATGCAAAACTCATCAATCACATGACTTTTGATAGGATATTCTATCACTTAGTTGCTTTTTTTACTGCATTTTACATTATTTTTGCATTTGTGCTTTATCCAAATATTGATTATTTTCATATGGATAGAGAAAAATTAGATTATCTAATGTTAGCTAACCCACATTTTAAATGGTATATAGCTATTCTTGGAAATTGGAGTTACATAACATTTTATACATTATCCGAATTATGGCCTAATATTTTTTATATTCTGCTATTTTGGCAATTAGCTAACGAAATCACTTCCACTAGCGAAGCAAAAAGATTTTATACTTTATTTTCTCTTTTTGGTAATTCAGCAGTTGTAGTAGTTGGTTTGCTTATGCTTAATTTATCTTCAGAAGATAGTATAACTAGAAAATTATTTACCCTATCAGAGAGCAAAATACTATTAACGCAAGTTTCAACAAGCTTTGTTGCTATTTCAGCTATATTTTCATGTTTACTTGTAAGATATATCACAAAAAAAGTGATGACAAATCCAGCGTTATATTTAAGACCACCAGAAGAATTATCCAAGCATAAAATGCCTTTAATTGATAGTTTTAAATATATTGCTCGTTCCAAATATCTTTGGTTGATGTTGGTTTGTTCAGCATCTTTTGGATTATCAATGAATCTAGTAGAAGCTGTTTGGAAAGCAAAAATCAAAGAACTTTATCCAAGTGTAACTGAATATGCAGCTTTTAGCAGTATTTATATTCTATGGACAGGTGTTGTTATTATGATTTTAACTATAGTTGGAAATAATATAATGCGTACCAAAAGCTGGTTTACTGCAGCAATTATTTCACCAATAATTATTTTAATCACTGGTAGCATCTTTTTTACACTTGTGGTTTTTGACAAAGCTATTCTTACTTTTTATGAGGGAATAGTTTTGACTACTCCTTTAGCCTTAGCAGTTTCAGTGGGCGCTATTCAAAATATTTTATCTAAAGGATCGAAATATTCTATTTGGGATACTTCAAGAGAAATGCTATATATTCCTCTTAATAAAGAACTAAGAACTAAGGGCAAAGCAGCTGTAGATGTAATTAGCCCTAAAATTGGTAAATCTGCTAGCGGTCTTATTCAATCTATAATCTTCACTATACTACCAATGGCAACATATAATAGTATTTCTTCTAGCTTGATGGTAATATTTATATTTGTTTGTTTTTTATGGATATATTCAATAAGAAAAATATATTTTGAATACCAAAAATTACTATAATCCAATTCTTAAAATTTAATATATTATAGCAAGTTTTAATGCTTAAATGATAATAGATAATTAGATGTTTTTTTAGGTCATAAAAGAAGATTTATCATATTTTTTTGAAAAATTAAAAATTACAAAAAAAGAAATCAAGGCAAAAAATGCAATATATATTATTGGAAATAGCATTATTTTATATTCTTTCATAACATATAAAGATAAGTATCCAGCTGTTCCAGACATTAGCATTGATCCTATAGTATGACCAAGACTAACTCCTCTATAACGTTCGTTAACGGAAAAGGCTTTAATCATTATTCCATGAGCTAGACCGTTAAAAGGTGCCACTGCTGCAGCCAAGATAATAGTTGCAATCAGAACTAGATTTACTATTTGATAATTAATGGCTATAGCTATTAATGCACTAGCAATCAATGTAAGTAATAAACTCAATTTGATAACTATCATTTTTCCTAATTTATCAGCAAATAATCCAGCTATCGGCATAGAAATTCCAAAAACAAAAACTATAAGCACAGAAAAACTAGTCATAATATTGTTGGTCGCAGGAACAACTATTGGTAAATATTGTTTCATAAAAATTATCGATAATTGATAAGTAACACCAAAACCTCCAGCAAGAAAAATTGCCATAAACAAATTCATAATATTATCTTTAACAAAACTATATATACCTGAAATTTCAGTTTTTTGGTTTATTGATTCAATAAACTCAGGTGATTCTGTTAAAAATTTTCTATAATAAATGGTGAGAAATGCTAAAGGAAGCGATAACATAAATGGTATACGCCAAGACCAATCAGGGAATATGGATGAATTAAACAAATTAACAGATGCAATACCTAATAACAAACCAAGCACTCCTACTGATCTAGTAATTGCTGAAGCAGTATAGCGATATTTTTTATCTAGATGTTCTATAACATAAATAGCAGCACCATCGTACTCGCCGCCCATAAAAAACCCTTGAATGAATCTACAAATTACAAGAGCATATGTGCTAACAACACCAATAGTATGAAAATCAGGTAAAATACCTATGATAAAAGTAGGAATGGCAATTCCAATTATAGTAATTCTTAATGCAACAGATCTGCCGTAATGATCTCCTATAAAACTAAATATTAGAGATCCTAGTGGTTTTGATATATAAGAAATTGCATAAATTCCAAATATATACATAAGACCTTGTATTTTTTCCAAATCTGGAAAAAACTTGAGAGCTAATATACCAGCTGCAAAACCATATAAACTATAATCGTAATACTCCACTACAGTACCAAGTAGAGCTCCTGTGACTATTTTTTTTTTGCTTGTCAAATGCCCCTCCTTTTGGTTATTTCTTTTGTTATTAAATTATATATTTGATTTACAGTTTTCAAGAAATCATCATTTATTACAACGTAATCGTAATTCTTTGCTTCTGCAATTTCTATAGCGGCTAAATTCATTCTACGATCTATTTCTTTTTGATCATCTTGATTTCTTGATACTAGCCTATTGCGTAACTCTTGAAGGGAAGGGGGGAGTATGAATATGCTAATTACTGAATTAGATAAAATATTTTTTAATTTATAAGCACCTTGAGAATCTATATCAAATAGTATATTATTAGCTTGATTAAATTGCAATTCTATAAATTCTCTTGGAATACCATATAAATTATCATAAATTTCTGAATATTCTAATAACTCTCCGTTATTCACCATTTTCATAAATTCATCTCTTGATTTGAAAAAATAGTTTATTCCTTCAATGTCATTAGGTCTTGGTTTTCTTGTAGTTGCCGAAATAGACATTATTAACTTGGAATTCATTGAAATTAGAGCCTTTGCTAAGCTTGATTTTCCACCCCCTGATGGTGATGATAGTATAATTGCGAAGCCTTTTTTAGAAGGTTTTTTTGACATATTCATTTGTAATTATACATTATGTACTTTAATTAATTCGTCTATTGAACTAAACAAAATATCTAAATCTTCTTTTCTTGAAAGTTTATGATTTGCATCTTTTATTAACTTAATGACTACCTTTTTTGATTTTAATCTAGCAGCTACTTTTAATGAAATATTATAAGGAACATCAATATCTTCCATTCCGTGAATGAGATGTATGGGAGCGAAAATATCTATTTTTTCTTCTAACACATCGTTAATCATCAAATATTTTCTCCCATCTTCTATTAATTTATAACTTATAGGGTAAAGATGATTGCATTCAGGATTATTACCCCTAATTTCATAGATAGGTTGGTTTTTTATTATTTCTTTTTCTTGAAGGGTAAGTTTATTCCATATTAATGTTTCAGTAAAATCTACAGCTGCTGCAAGAGTAATAATACCAATTATTCTCTCTTGATGTAATTTTGTCGCAATTAAAGCAAGCCAAGCTCCCATGCTTGATCCTATAAGTAAAATTGGAGCATCTTCTATTTCTTTTATAATTAAATTTATTCCTAATAGCCAATCACTTATAGTCTGATCAGTGAATTTACCTGAAGATAAACCGTGACCAAAATTATCAAATTTAATGAAGTTATAGCCCCTTTCTATACAAAGTTTTTCAGTGGCTATAGCTTTTTGACCATTCATGTCGGACATTAAACCATGAAGAAATACAACATAGGGGGCTTTATTTTTTGTATTAACTTGTTTATGATATATTAGAAATCTTTCTTTTGTATTAGTATAAATTTTCTTCACGGTCATTTGATTTTACTTAATAATAAATATTCTATGAATAATAAAAAATACCATAAAAAAACAATCCTGCAAGTTGTTCCTGCTCTTGTTTCAGGGGGGGTTGAAAGAGGTGCTCTTGAAATTGCTAAGAAATTAGTTGAAGCAGGTTTTTGTTCTATAGTTATATCTGGTGGAGGCTCTCTTGTTAAAGGTTTAGAAGAATCTGGTTCAAAGCATATTAAATTGAATGTAGCTAGCAAAAACCCTATAACCATATGGTTAAATTCAAAAAAAATTAGTAAAATTATCCGAGAAGAAAAAGTAGATATTATCCATGCAAGGTCAAGAGCTCCAGCATGGAGTTGTTTTATAGCAGCAAAAACAACTGGTATAAAATTAA
>CAMCXV010000062.1 GCA_945883665.1 Rickettsia typhi
GAGAATCTACACTTCATGTAAACAAAGAGCATGATGATTTCTGGAGAAGAGCAAAATCCTTTAAAATATTTGAGTAATTTGGAGGAAATATGAAATGACATTGCGCTAATTTTTTACTTCCTTATATCAGATTCCAAACTCATACTCAAACACATGCGACAGAACATTTTGTTGTAACGATAGAATAGTAGCTTATTTTCTTCAACTTTTTCATTTTATTTCTCAAATTTCCATTTTTGCTCTAGCCCATATTTCTCTCTCTGATCTTAGAATTGCTTGACAAATTAAACTTTCTCTGTACGAGCATTTCTCAGTATCTAAATATACCAATGGATTAACAACTTATAATATCTTAATATTATCTATCATGAAAAATTATTTTATTTTACTTTTTTTGCATTTACTATAGTTTCTTGTGGAGGGGGAGAAGTCATCCAAAAATGTTGAGTTTTACACCTGCAAGTGTAGTAAGAGACTATTCTGATAACGATTTGCATGAAGCAACAGCATTAGCTCAACAATTTTGCTCTTCAACAAATAAAGATGCACAGTATGTGCGCACTGAAGAAAATGGTTTGGTTTTTAAGGAGAGTAAGGCATTCTTTAACTGTGTATTATCAGAAAAACACTACAACCAAAACACTGGCGGAGCTGGTAGCAATATACCTATAATTAATAACTTTAAGTAGTTCACGTGTCAGAACTATTGATTGCTGAATTAATAATAAGTTGTTCTTATTGCATAAAAGTACTTAAGAAATCCATAATAAAATGCTGTAATTAACCGATAAATCTTATGGATTTTAACTTGTATAGTATTTTAGTAGGTTGCTGTTGCTCTCAAGATTGGATAACCTTGCTGTAGCTTGGAAAATCTTAGTTGGGGATTAATGCTTAACTATCATCTATTCATCTAGATCATTCCTTCTAAAATTTATGCTTATATAATAGGTTACGTCACAGTGACTCTAACATATCATAAAGTGACCACTATATCATAATTTAATAGCAGATATACAACAGGCACATGATCTTGTTCAAAAAGATATCAATTTATCAAAAACTTGCAAATGTTAATCTAAAATGAGTTTTTGGTCAGTTTTTCAAATAAATCAAAAGCCTTTTTCATAGGAAGTGGATCTTCAATCATTTGATTTTCAAGTCTTACATGAGAATTAAATCGATCCATTGCAGCTTTTTTCAAACCTTTTTCTTGGACTTCATTATCAAATGCAGTCCAATGCACCCCATTTAATCGGCGCTGCCAATTCAAAAGATAAAAACAGAGCAACGAAAGATAAGACAGCAACTATAAGAAATTTTAGTACCGACTTTATTTTCATAATTTATATTCTTTTAATTGTTTGAATATTTCTGTAAATACCACTTCACCGTTTTAGTAATCCCCGTTTCGAAAGTTTCCTTTGGCTGCCACCCTAGTTCTCTTTGTATTTTACTTGAATTAATGGCGTAGCGTCTGTCATGACCTTGCCTATCTTTTACAAAATTTATAAGTTTGGAATAAGAAGATAAAACATTTGGATGTTGTGGGGCAAGATCATCAAGCAATGAACATATAATATTTACAACTTCAATATTTGTTTTTTCGTTATTTCCACCAATATTATAACATTCCCCGGGTGTTCCTTTTTCTAAAACATTCATTATTGCTGAGCAATGATCAATAACAAATAACCAATCACGGATATTTTGTCCATCACCATATATAGGCAGATTTTTACCATTAAGGGCATTGGTAATGATCAAAGGTATTAGTTTTTCTGGAAACTGGTATGGTCCATAATTATTGGAGCAGTTTGTAATAATGGTTGGTAATCCATAGGTATGAAACCAAGCTCTAACAAGATGATCAGACGATGCTTTGCTTGCAGAATAAGGGCTGTTTGGTTCGTAATTCGACTCTTCGGTAAATGCTGGGTCGCTATTTTTTAGCGATCCGTAAACTTCGTCAGTGCTTACATGTAAAAAACGAAAAGTTTTTCTCTCTTCAGTTGTTAGATTATCAAAATATTTTCTTGTGGATTCTAATAAATTATAAGTTCCTATAATATTAGTTTGAATAAAAGTGCTAGGATTACTAATTGACCGATCAACATGACTTTCTGCTGCAAAATTTATTATTGCCCAAGGTTTATAATGTTTCAGTAAATCAGATATTAATATTTCATCGGAAATATTACCTTGGATAAAAACATGGTTTAGGTTATTTTTTATTGGAGATAAATTATTAATATTACCAGCGTAAGTTAATAAATCTAAATTTATTATTCTATCCCTAGATTGTGTTACCCATTCAAGAACAAAGTTAGAGCCTATAAAACCAGCACCACCAGTTACCAAAATTGTTTTTTCTGTCATATTTTATTTAAAATTCCTCCTATAAATAGCGCAATATTGCCAAATAATGTTTGACGATAAATCTTACATTTTATAAATCCCATAATTCGAGGAATTAAAGATCTATCTCTTGCTTTAGAAAATATACTTAATTTATTTTTATTTTTTTTGGTTAGTAAAACAGAATTATCTGTTAATATTTTGATATTTCTATCATTCCAAGATCTAAAAGAATTGTTTAGTAACATTTTTAATCTAGATAATCTAGCAAAAAAATCATTATTAGCGCCTATTAAATTATTACCATGTTGTCGGTATAACAATGTTGGTTCGGAATCGTAATAAATAAATCCTTCTGAGCCAGCTATTAATTGATATATAAACCAATCGTGGCTTACAGTATCTATATTTGACCCAACTTTTATTATTAAATCACGAGCTTTTTTGTTGAAAACCATGGTATTGCCGCCTGCAATACTTTGAACTAAAGCATTGGCAAATGAGGGTTTTTTTGTGAATAATGGTGAGTAACCAATTTGTTTGCCATTAGCATTGACCAAAATAGTTCGTGAGCAATAAAGCGCAGGTATATTGGAATCAACATTTTGTAATTGGGATACTGCCTTTTCAAGTTTTGATTCAAGCCATATATCATCTTGATCTGATAGAGCATAAAAATCAAAATTACCCTGAGTGCTTGCTATCCCATTCAAAAAATTTTTAGCAAAACCCAATTTAGGATTGTTTGATAGAAAATTAGTTTTATTCTTTTGTTGAAAGTTTTGAATCAATTTTTTAGTACTATCAGTAGAACCATCATCGCAAACAAATAAATGCCAATTTTTGAAGCTTTGATTAGCAAATGAAGTTAGCTGTTCTTGTAAAAACTTTTCTCCATTATAGGTGCACATTATAATAGCTATAGTGTTGTTCATAAACAAATTATTTTAAGAATTATTTTTGTATAAGATTCATGATTTTAGTTTTTCTATTTGCTGATTAGATAAGCCGGTCGCTTTGGTAATTGAATCAAGTGGCAAACCTAATTTTAGCAAGTTTTTTGCAATTTCTGCTTTTCCCTCTGCTTTAGCTTTATCTTCTAACTCTTTTCTTGTATTTTCTACTTCTTTTCTTGTATTTTCTACTTCTTTTCTTGTGGTTTCTACTTCTTTTCTTGTATTTTCTATTTCTTCTTTTTTGTCTAGTAAATAAGCTTCTGCTGCCAGATTATCCATAATACGTTTAATTTCTTGCTCGTATGCAATTAGTTCAGTTTCATTCCAATTAAATTGATTAAGAGCCTCATAAGCGTGTTCTATAACAAGATCGCTACCGATGATTTTCTTTAAATCTGCTTCGCTGGTGCTATCAGCGTATTTAAAGAAGAAGCACCATTTTTCAATAATTGTTTTTAGATTTTCAATTTTATCTATTGGAAATTTTGGTAATTGAATAAAACTAAAAGAAAAATCCTTTAAATCATGTTCATAAGTGTTTTTATCTAAAATTACGTGGTGTGATAAATATTCAGATTTTTGTGGGAATATAATATAATCGCTAATAGCGATAAATATTACCTTTTTTAAATTTGCATATAGCCCATCGTTTTTTTTACCCATGTTTAATTGCCTCCCATAAGCTTTTGCAGCGTAATATTGCGCTCTTTTTTCAAAACCTTTGGAAGGTGATACTTGCATCTCGACAATTATCTTTGTGCCATTTTCTGATTTACATAACACATCAACGATTGACTGTTTTTTATATGCAATTTCAGGATCTTGTATTGCTGATAGAAAGGTAACATCTTGTATTTGATCGCCACCAGTAAATCCCATAATATCATTAATAAAATGAATCAAAATATCTTTGTTTTTTTCAGAACCAAAGATTTTCTTAAATGCTACATCATTTTTTGGATCAAGAAATTTAGATACTGCCATAATTAATTTTATTTTCAGTTTTTATAATATTGGTATATTACCACGAAAAGCTCATTATTGCTATATTAATAACATCTTGTTTGTAGCATTGCTAAATAAATTAGTTGTGATTTAATGATCATGTAGTTGCGATTAAATGATCATTAAAAAGCAAAAGTTGTTTGCTTCCTAATGATCATTCCTATATTAAAAATCCAAGTTTTAAATAATTTTTATAAATACATTTTATTCAAAATATACAATGTTCCCTAAACAACTTAAATCACTCATTATAGCTACTTATGTACTATTTGCATGCCAAGCATTAGCAGAAGCGCCATTTAAGTTCGATGTTGCAGGGTTTGCTGGAAATAATCGTAATTTTTTTCAAGTTGGTGCATTTCTACCAATAATGCAAAATGAAGACGGGCTTCTTTTTAGTGACATTATAGCTAACCTGATTAGGTTCTATACACACTCTCTCTGCCATTGACATTTTCATTAATTTCTGCTATGTTAACTTAATAAGTTACTACCGTCTTTTACAAATTCCAGTATTTCCTTCTCTTGTTTTAAACAACTGTACGGAACCTA
>CAMCXV010000063.1 GCA_945883665.1 Rickettsia typhi
CTTTTTTGTAGAAACGGTAGGAAATGCTAATGATAAAATAATTCGTGAATATGTACAAAATCAGTTGAATGCAATGGATAAAATGGAAAAAGCGGCTAATCAACTAAAACTGTTTTGAAACTCGGTCGCTTGCGGCCGAGTAGTTCATCTAGATATATTTTGCCATCATGAATATCAAAAACACCTAATTCAGTAATTACTCTATCAACTACATTTACACCAGTTAGCGGTAAAGTGCATTTATTAACTAATTTTGCTTTTCCATCTTTGGAGTTATGATTCATTAACACTACCACTCTCTTTATATTGGCAACTAAATCCATAGCTCCTCCCATACCTTTGATCATCTTACCTGGTACAGCCCAATTGGCTAAATCACCTTTTTCCGAAACTTCTAAAGCTCCAAGAATAGTAAGATCAATATGCCCCCCACGAATCATGCCGAAAGAAGCTGCGCTATCAAAATAGCTAGTTTCTGGAAGAGATGTAATAGTCTGTTTACCTGCGTTAATAAGATCGGCATCTTCTTTACCAAAATAAGGAAATGACCCTATTCCTAACATGCCATTTTCACTTTGAAAGCAAACATTTATGTGATCTGGTATGTAATTAGGTATGTTTGTTGGCATGCCTATACCAAGATTAACAAATAAACCATCTTTAATTTCCATTTCTGCGGCTATTCTGCACATTTCATCATTTGTCCAAGCCATTTATTTTACCTCTTTGGTTGTATGAGTTATTTTTTCTATTCTTTTCTCATAATTACTTCCTTGAAGCAATCTATCAATGAATATACCTGGTGTATGGATGTTATTACTATCAATTTGACCAATTTCAACTATTTCTTCCACTTCGCAAATAGTTATTTTGGCTGCAGTTGCCATAATGGGATTAAAATTCCTTGCTGTTTTATTATAGATAACATTGCCAAATTTATCCGCCTTATACCCTTTAATTATGGCAAGATCTGCAAATATTCCTTTTTCCATTACATAGTTTTTGCCATCAAACTCTCTTATCTCTTTGCCTTCTGATACAATAGTGCCAACTCCAGTTTTGGTGTAAAATGCTGCTATACCAGCTCCTCCAGCTCTTATTCTTTCAGCTAAAGTACCTTGCGGAGTAAGTTCAAGTTCAAGAGATCCATCTAAATATTTTTGTTCAAATAATTTATTTTCTCCGACGTAAGAAGAGATCATTTTTTTAATCTGATTATTTTTGAGAATTATACCAAGACCAAAATCATCGATTCCGCAATTATTGCTAATAATTGTTAGATTTTTTACGCCAGATTTTGCAATTGCTGTTATAATATTTTCAGGAATACCACATAATCCAAATCCACCAGCGTGAATTATCATATCATCTTTGACAATATCTTTAATTGCTTCATCAGCTGTTTTATATATTTTTACCATTATATAGTCATTTTTTATAATTTATAATTATCAATTTATTACTAAATCTATATTTCATGCAAGTTATTAGTTGGTTTTTGCCACAAACTATATTAAGAATTCTAATAAGGGATTAATTCTATGTTAGAATGAACCAATTATTTGTATAGAAAATTAGTAGAGCGTCAGAAAAGATAATGCAAATTGATAAAAATATACCAAATTATTTAACTATACTTAGAATATTAGCAATACCTCTTATTGTGATGTCATTTTATTTTGATGATTCAAAATTTGCTCATAGAATTGGTGGTATAGTTTTCGCTATAGCGAGTTTAACAGATTTTTTTGATGGTTATCTCGCAAGAAGATACAACATAGTTTCAAATTTAGGGCGAATGCTTGATCCAATAGCAGATAAAGTATTAGTAGGATGTGTTTTGGTAATGTTAGTTAAATCTGGTAGAGCTGACGAGGTACCGTGTCTTCTTATTTTAGCTAGAGAGTTTGTTGTTGCTGGATTAAGAGAGTTTTTAGCGCAAGTAAGGGTGAGTGTACCAGTTACTAGGTTAGCAAAAATTAAAACAGCTATACAAATGATCTCAATGACTATGCTAATAATTGGCTCAGTAGGATCTGGGATTAACTGGCTTGATTTAGTAGGTCATGTTTTTTTATGGATTTCAGCAATTTTAACATTAGTTACAGGTTATTCATATTTGCAAGCTTGTAGTAAATATTTCTAATATTCGTGATTTTTTCTCCTCAGTAGTTATTTCCTCAGGTAATTCAATTTAATTAAATATTAATCATGAGGATGATAAATATATAAACTATATTTAGTATGTCATCGTTGTGACATAAGTTGCTTAATTATATATCTTTAGTAACTAATAATTTCATTTTGAGTGTACTTAATGTCATACTGGTTACTAATTATACTCTTCAATAAAATAATTAACTTATATAAACAAGAGATTTTTAGTCAAAAATAAAAAGGTTGAACGTGTCATTTATCAAGCGAAAACTAAATAAGAATATTTATAATAATTCATCGGAAAATTTTATACCTCTTGCATGTCATTATGATAAAAATACTTTGCTAACAAAAAATGGTGAATTATTACAGATTTTTCAGATTGATGGTCTTACTTCAAAAAGAATTAGTAAAAAACTTTTTAATCTTAGGGGGGATGTAAGAAATGCTATTAGCAATGGAATTGAAGGAGGTAAATTAGCATTTTGGATTCACACAATAAGACATAAAATAAATCTTGATGATACTACACCATATAACAATTTGTTATCTGCTAATATTCATGATATTTGGCAAAAAAAGAATTGTTGGCAAGATAAGTTTGTTAATTCTTTGTATATTACAGTAATACATGATTCTCCTGAGTTGAAAATAAAAAACTTTAACTCTTTAATTAATTCCCTTTATGCTAATACAATTGGAAATTTCGAAACTAACTATTTTGCTAAAGCAGTTCAAGTGCTTAATAAAACAGTAGATAAGTTGATATTAGATTTAGAAGAATATGGTGCTAAAAAACTTGGGATTAGAATTGAGGGAGATAATTGTTATTCAGATGCTATGTCTTTATATAGAAGAATAATACAATTAAACGAAGAACAGTGCATATTACCAATAGCTGACATTTCCGGTTCTCTTGCTTCTAAAGCATATGCAATTGGAAATGATATGATAGAAGTTATAGGTCGTGATGGTAAAAAATTTGCAGCTTTATTGTCTATCAAAGAATATCAAGAAGTTTCTTCTGAAGAGTTAGATAAATTTTTACAAATTTCAGTTGAAATGATAGTAACAGAAATATTCTATTTAGTTGATAAAAGCAAGGTGGTTCCTTTATTTGAGGATCAGGCTTATATGGCTGATATTAGTGGTGATGTTGAACTGAAATCTCTTAGCGGTGTAGACAAAATTCTACAAGATAAGGATCGTAAAAATTATTTTTGTCATCAACAAATATCATTTATGATTATGGGAGACGATGCAAAACAACTGAATAATCATGTAAAACATGCATCTCAAACCTTAGCAAAGATTGGAATAATGCATGTAAGAGAAGATATAAATTTAGAAAAAACCTTTTGGGCTCAGCTACCAGGAAACTTTGCTTTTATTGCAAGAATGTCTCCAACGATTTTAGATAATACAGCAGCGTTTGCTTTGTTACATAATTTTCCTACAGGTAATCAATATAGTCATTGGGGTCAAGCTGTAACTTTGCTTCGAACCGAAATAGGCACTCCATTTTTTATGAATTTCCATAATTTAGAAGGAAAAAGTAATTTTTGTATTTTAGGAGTGAAAAATTCTGGTAAAACAACTTTGCTTAATTTTTTACTCTCAGAATCTGATAAATATAAGCCAACAATTATCCAGATTGTTGATGATTCCGATTCTATTCTTTCTGTAAAAGCTAAAGGTGGTAAATGGATTCAGAAAAGCAAGAATTTATTTAACCCTCTAGATTTAGAGGATAATGAGCAAAGTAAATCTTTTTGTTTTGAGTTTTTTAAAATTCTAGCTAAGCATCATTTTGATCCCTTGATGGAGTCTGAATTGGAGCTACTTAAGAATGTTAGTTTGCAAATTTTTTCTGTACCTAGGAAAGAACGAAAAATATCTTTAATAATTGAAGCTATAGAAAATTCTGAAACAGGTAAAATTCTAAAAAAGCGTCTTATTGAATATATTAAAGATGGTTTATATTATGAGGTTTTTGAGTCTCAAGAAGAAATGTTAATTGCTTCTGGAGAGATAATAGCTATTAATCTTGAGCAGTATGATGATATTGAATATAAAGAGAAATTTTTTCCAAAAGAGATAAAGTTAGTAGAAGAATATGAGTATAATCTTAACACAATGCGTAGTGTTAAAGTTGCGATTGTATATTTTATGAAGAATTTATTAATACAAGCTGGGAAAGAGCCCAAGATTTTTGCTATTGATAATATGGATTCTATCTTTAATTTAAAATTCTATTCTTCGCTAATTCCTGAAATATCAGAAGCAATTAATATTGCTAACGGTGTTTTTATAAATACAATTGATCTTTACATTTTAGAGAATTTATATGAAGATTTGGGTTCTTTAGATTGGATTGAATCTCTTTTGGGTATATTCCCCGCCGCTTGCGGCGTAATATGGAGGAATGAGCAAATATATACATAAAAGTCACAATGTGACCGTACTGCTGTATCACATGGTATTTCCAGCCAAATATCGCCGAGTGGTGTTTGATGTATCGGTCG
>CAMCXV010000064.1 GCA_945883665.1 Rickettsia typhi
AGTTTTTATAATCAAAAAAGAATGCATCAATCTTTGGAATATTTAACTCCAGAGCAGGTGTATGTAACAAATATTATTGGCTAAAATTATAACGAAAATTATATCTCTAAATTTTGATTTTTTAGTCTAGACAAATTGGGCCACCTTACATCTCCTATTTTGCACTCCTATTATTTAAATTAATAAATAATAGGAATATAGATTGATACTAATGGATTAATATTGCTTTAAATATTCCACCTATAGGGTGGGTCAATTTTGGACGCACATTAACCCATTTACTGGGTCAGTATTGCACGCTTTTTAACAAACTATAATATGAAGCTAATGTCAAATCAAGATTTGGCACACATTAGAAAAGAAAATCCTGCGCAATTTGACAAAGTAGTTTTTGGTAAAGACACAGTTGTTAAAAATCCTAAAGAAGTAATTGAATCAGTTATAGATCAAGCCGTTGATAAATTAAAAACAAAAAATGGTATCAAATTAAGTCCTCAAAAAGAATCTCATCTTAGAGATAAATTTAAGAAAGAATTAACGCCGGCTTTATCTAAATTAGATCCAGAATATCTAAAAGAACAGAGTGGAAGAATATCTAGTGATATACAAAAAGAATTATATAAAAATAAATCTATAGGTTATTTTTTTGGAAAAGAATTTTCAGTTGCTAAAGAAAATTTAGTAAAAATATCAGATAGTATAACTACTAAAAATCAACAAAGCTCTAACAAGTTTGAAGTTACAAAAGTTGAGTCTTTGATATTGGAGGGAGAAAAAACAAATACCCAGCTTGAGCAAGATTTAAAAAAATTAGCTGTAAAAAAAGCAGAAGGATTAGTGTTCAAGGCAAAAGATATGACCCCAGAAAAATTCTTAGAAATGAGAAAAGAAAATCCAGCAAGATTTGATAAAATTGTACTTGGAGTGGGAAAGAAACAAGATCCAATAGTGAAATCCAAAGAAGTAAGTATAAGTGCTGTAGTAGTAGAGAAAGCAAGAGGAATATCATCTCAAATTTCCTCTATCTCTCCTGAGCATAGTAATAATCGCCAGCCTTTAAGTCCTCATTCACAACGTGGGAAACCAGAAATTGGATTTTAGTTATAAAAAAATGTTCGCCTCTTAAACTACCAATCATTTGCAAAAAAATTCCTAGAAATTCTTATTTTTAAAATTATTTTTTTAAAATAGATATTTAAATTTTATTTTTAATGATTATATGAAATGTAAATCAACTTAAATAAAAAAAATATTATGACTCAGGAAAAAAATAAATTTGATGCAGAAATTGGTAAAGTTCTACAGTTAATGATTCATTCTATATATACAAATAAAGAAATATTCATGCGAGAGCTTATATCAAATAGTTCAGATGCATGTGATAAGCTAAGATATATTAGCCAAACTGAAGGTAATTTAATAGCTGATGATCCTGAATTAAAAATTTACATCAAAATTAATAAAGATGCGAAAACAATTTCCATAAGGGATAATGGAATAGGCATGAATAAAGAGGATTTGAAAGAAAATCTTGGCACTATTGCTAAATCTGGAACTCAAAATTTTCTGAGCAACATGTCTGGGGACAGTAAAAAAGATAACATGTTAATTGGGCAATTTGGAGTAGGTTTTTATTCTGCTTTTATGGTATCTAATGAAATTACTGTAACGTCAAGAAAAGCTGGAGAGGACAAGGCATATGTTTGGAATTCAGACGGCAATGGCGAATATACTGTATCAGATCTTGATAGTGATTTTTCTCGTGGGACAGAAATATTACTTCATATAAAAGATTCAGAAGAATCATTCCTTGATCATTTTAGGTTGAAGCATATAGTAAAAAATTATTCAGATCATATAGCTGTTCCTATCTATTTTACAGATGATAATGGAGTTGCAAATAAAGTTAATTCTTCTTCTGCTTTATGGATGAGGTCTAAAAATGATATTGAGCCAGAGCAGTATAAAGAATTCTACAAAAATGTTTCTTTTTCGCCTGACGATCCTTGGATTATAATGCATAATAAAAATGAAGGTGCTGTTGAATTTACTAATTTATTATTCATACCATCGACTAAAACTTTTGATTTATTCCACCCAGATCGTAGGTGCAGAGTAAAATTATATATAAAAAGAGTTTTTATTACTGATGAAAAAATAGATATTATTCCTCAATATTTACGTTTTTTAAGAGGAGTGATTGATTCAGAAGATTTACCCCTAAATATTAGCAGAGAAACATTACAGCATAATTCTACTATAGAGAAAATTAAAAACTCAGTGACAAAAAAGGTGCTTAATGAGTTGAAAAAGAAAAAAGATGAAAATTTAGAAGAATATCTAGCTTTTTGGAGTAATTTTGGCGCTGTATTAAAAGAAGGCTTGTGCGAAGTAACATCTGATCATGAAAAATTGCTAGAAGTTTGCGTATTTAGAAGTGCCTTGCATGATAAAATGATTAGTTTTGATGAATATTTAGAAAATTGTCAAGGAGAGGAGAAAACCATATATTATTTAAGCGGTGAAGACGCTGATAAGCTTAAAAACAGCCCTCAGATAGAAGGTTTCTTAAGTAAGGGAATAGATGTACTACTTTTCACTGATACAGTTGATGATTTCTGGGTAAATGTTAACGGTAATTACAAAGATGCACAAATTAAATCTGTAACAAGAGCCGATATAGATCTTGATAAGAATAAGGAAGGACAAAATGATGACAGCAAAAAAGATGATTTGGTAGAAAATGATGAATCATCCAATGAAAAACTTATTAGCTATTTTAAAGAATCGCTTGGTAGTCTAGTTAAAGATGTAAAAATTTCAAAAAAACTTACCTTAAGTCCTTCTTGTCTTGCCGTGGGAGAGGGAGCCATGGATATACGTATGGAGAGATTTTTAATAGAACAAAAGCAATTATCTTCAGCTGCTAGTAAAATCTTAGAAGTTAATCCTAATCATAAAATTGTTAAAAAAATTGTTAGCCAGATAGATAATAAAGAGTATGAAGAAGAAAATAAACAACTGATACATTTGCTGTTTGATCAAGCTTGTGTTATCGAAGGTCAACCAGTTGAAGATGCTGGCGCATTTGCTAAAAGATTAAATTATTTTTTAGAAAAGATTAATTTATAAAGAGACTTTTTGAAAGATGTGTGGATGTTGACATAATAATTTGTTCAAAAAAACTTAGAACTATAATTATGTCAACCACACAATACTCAATCATAAACTTTGTTTTGAATTGATTTATCATCAGTAAAGGTAAAAGACTTTATAATGCCAGACCATTTTTATACATCTATCTCCGAATCATCACCTAATAAATTAGTTTGTTCTTGTAGCACTGCCATTGGCATTCCCCAAGATTCAAAGGAATTTTGTATTAACGACCATAAAACGTCTACTACTTGAGGCTCTTTTTTACATATTGCAAGTAAAGCAGTAGTACCCATTTCTCCTAGCTTTAATTGAAGCCATTCTGTCATAAGCTTAGACTCTCTTTGTCTTAACCCCATCTCGGAAAAGTTAGATTTTGGCTGATATGTATATGCTACTGGCATATATTCTGCATATTCACGGTTAAGAAACATTGCTGGTTGGATTGATTCAGAAGAAGCCATAGGAGCAACTTCCTCTAATGGATTCCATGCACATTTTCCAGCTCTTACTAAATCTATTAACATAGCATGATGAACTATAGCAGAAGGATTTTTTATAGCTTCGCAACCAAATAACAAATACCATAAAGATGCTGTTTCGCTTGTTAAAACCCCTGCTGAAGTTTTTATATTCATATAACAAGACTCTAATATTTTGGTATCTAATCCTGGTAAGGTCATGATCTCTGAGTATCGAGCAATCGAATCATGCTGACTAAATCTAACTATTTCCCCTCTACATTCAGGCCACATATTAGCGTTACTTAGCTTTATTTCAACACTATCTGATATTTTCCATGTAGTATCTTTGCATTTATCGTTATTTTTTAAACATCTTTTTTCTGATCTATTATGTAGTCTTTGATATGCTAAGTACTCAACTACAAAATCTTCAGGATCGATAGCTGACATGTCAAAATCTGTGCTAGCTAAAACCTTTCTTGTATTAGGCTTCGCAAAATCCAATACTCGGCTATCAAAATTATTGTTAAAATTTCTTATTTCTTCTTCTGGTTCAATTTCTATATCTCTAAATAAAGCTTCTATACGTTCATTCCTTTCTTCATTTGAAGAGTTAACCCACTGCCACTTAACTTCCTCATCCTTAAATTCGAGAACTTTATTTACTTTATCACTAATTTTTTGCTGAAATTCCTTAGCTTTTTCTCTAGTATCTCTAGACCAGCTTACAACTTTATCTGTCATTTTTTTTAGCCTTTCCCTTATTTCGTCATCACTATATAACTCTACTCCAGGCGTAAGCTTCTCTTTTTTTAATTCATATAGCTAACCCGATTAGGTTCCGTACAGTTGTTTAAAACAAGAGAAGGAAATACTGGAATTTGTAAAAGACGGTAGTAACTTATTAAGTTAACATAGCAGAAATTAATGAAAATGTCAATGGCAGAGAGAGTGTGTAGAACCTAATC
>CAMCXV010000065.1 GCA_945883665.1 Rickettsia typhi
CCTAATAGTCAATCATGCCTTAGGCTCATTACTGCTATCCTGCTAGAAATTAGCGATGATTGGATTACTGGTGCTGCTTATTTAGATATGAGCGCGTAATATAAAAAAGGTGAAATGTGAATTTACAGAAAAATTGTTGCTTTATCTTGATTTTTTAGATTTCATAACTATATGTATATATATAACTAAAAAAAAATATTGTGAATATTGAAAAATTTACTATAGCTGCAAGAGGTGTAATTTCGGCATCTCAGATGCTGGCTGCAAAATATAATCATCAACAGATATTACCCCTGCATCTACTTTTTTGTTTGCTAGAAGAAGAAACAGGAATTGTTTCAAATCTAATTTGCAAACTTGGCGCTGATGTAAATATAATCAAAACAAAACTGAATAAAGAATTAGAATCTATTCCTCAAGTGCAAATTCATGGTGGCGGCGGACAAGTTAGTTTATCATCGGATGGATTAAAAATTCTTGACAAGGCTATTAGTCTTTCAAAAGATAATAAAGATAGTTTTACTACAATAGAAAGAATAGTTGAAGCTTTGTCTTATGATAATGGAATAGTCGGTAATATCTTAAATAAATCTGGTGTTGATTCAAAAAGATTAGCTGCTGCTATAATGGATCTAAGAAAAGGCAGAAATGCGAATTCAGAATCAGCAGAAAATAGTTATGATGCTTTACTTAAATACGGTAGAGACGTAACAAAACTTGCATCAGAAGGAAAAATTGACCCTATTATTGGTAGAGATGAAGAAATCAGGAGAGCTATTCAGGTTTTATCCAGACGTTCAAAAAATAATCCTGTATTAATTGGTGAACCTGGCGTCGGTAAAACAGCCATAATTGAAGGTTTAGCACAGAGAATCTATATGAGAGATGTTCCAGAGTCACTTGCAAATTGTAAAATTATTGAACTTGATATGGGCGCTTTAATAGCAGGTGCAAAATATCGAGGGGAATTTGAGGAACGTCTTAAAGCTGTATTAAATGAAATTAAGGAAGCAAGCGGCGAAATTATTCTTTTCATCGATGAGTTACATTTACTAGTAGGAGCTGGCAAAGCTGATGGCGCAATGGATGCGTCAAATTTGTTAAAACCAATGCTAGCTAGAGGTGAATTACATTGCATTGGCGCAACTACACTTGATGAATATCGTAAATATATCGAGAAGGATGCTGCATTAGCTAGAAGATTCCAAGCTGTATATGTTGCAGAACCTAATATTGAAGATACAATCTCAATTATGCGAGGCATTAAAGATCGCTATGAAGCACATCATGGCATCACTATTGCAGATAGCGCAATCATTGCAGCTGTTACCCTTTCAAATCGCTATATTACTGATCGATTTTTACCGGATAAAGCCATAGATTTACTTGATGAAGCGGCAAGTAGACTGAAAATTGAAGTCTCAAGCAAGCCTGAAGCACTAGATGAACTAGATCGCCGAATAATTCAAATCAAAATAGAGTTGTCAGCTCTTAAAAAAGAAAAAGATGAACATTCGCAAAAAAAGATAATTATTTTATCACAAGAATTGTCCGAGCTTGAGTCTAAGTCCCTTGATATGAGTTCTAATTGGCAAGCAGCAAAATCGCAAATGCAAATATTACGTAAAATGAAGGAAGATCTCGAGAATGCTAAAACCGATTTAGAACGCTCAGAAAGAAGTGGTGATCTTACCAAAGCAAGCGAGCTAAAATATGGTATTATTCCAGATTTAACTAATAAGCTAAAAATAGCTGAAGAATCAAATAGCAATAAACTATTCAAAGAAAGAGTTACTGATAGTGATATAGCAATTATTGTTTCTAAAATTACTGGCATACCAGTTGATGCAATGCTAGCAAGCGAAAAAGATAAGTTACTTACTATGGAATCCCAACTAACAAAATCAGTAATAGGTCAAGAAACTGCAATCTCTGCAGTTAGCGATGCTGTACGAAGATCAAGAGCCGGTATTAGCGATTGTCACAAACCACTTGGATCATTCCTTTTCTTAGGACCTACCGGTGTTGGCAAAACAGAGCTTACCAAAGCATTAGCCGAATTCTTATTTGATGATCGATCAGCAATTTTGCGCATAGATATGTCTGAATATATGGAAAAACATTCTGTTGCAAGGTTAATTGGCGCTCCGCCAGGCTATGTAGGTTACGAACAAGGTGGCGCTCTTACAGAAAGTGTAAGAAGAAGACCTTATCAAGTAATTTTATTTGATGAAATAGAAAAAGCTCACCCAGATATATTCAATATTATGCTACAAATCTTAGATGAGGGGAGGTTAACAGATAGCCAAGGTCATTTAATAGATTTTAAAAATACTTTAATCATCCTTACTTCTAATCTTGGTTCTGAAGTACTTGTAAATCAGAAAGAAGGGGAAGATATCGAGCTTGTACGCGAACAAGTAATGTCATATGTAAATGCTGCTTTTAGACCAGAATTTTTGAACAGATTAGATGAAATTATTTTATTCCATAGATTAAATAGATCTAACATAGGCGAGATAGTTAAAATTCAATTAAATAATTTACAAAAAATTCTACTTAGCCAACATATAACTCTTGATGTTGACGATTTAGCAATTAACTGGCTTGCAGATAAAGGATATGACCCAGCTTTTGGCGCAAGACCTTTAAAAAGAGTGATCCAAAAAGAAGTTCAAAACACGATTGCAAAACTTATTCTCGCAGGTAAATTTTCTAGTGGAGATGTTATCAAAATTACCCAAAAAGAAGGGGTATTAGAAATTTTTAGGTAATGTTAACATCTTGATATTTATTGGTGTGGTATGTTATACCATTAAGTAATAAATGGTTTTAGCGTGCCAAATTAAATGATTCCACCAACAGGAAATATTATTTTCCAAATTGCTAATTCATTAAATAATTTAAGTATAAGTTCTATTTTTTACTTTTCACTAAATCATAGTTAAAATTACCACAAACTATTTAAAATTAATTAAATGCTAATGACCAATCATTGAGTGGAATTATCCATTTTTTATATTACATCCTATATGATCTATGCCTTATCATTATAGTCTTATTGCCTAATTAACATATCGAAATACCCAATTTCAAGGAATAGGCATCTTTAAAAATTACTTATTGATTAATAAATTACTTTATGATTAACTAAATATAAATCTAATGTAAGAGGTAGTTATGCCAGAAAAAGAACGAACTATTGAAGAAATAACTGTAAAGACTATCGAAGCAATGCACGCTGATATGATCGGCACTAAATATAAGTTACTAAACGAAGTATTTGTCAAAGCTGTAGCTTCAGGAGGTAAAATTAGCCTCAAAGATGAAGAATTTCAAAAGCAAAAGAATTCTTTGCTTAATGCAGATCCTGATGCCCCCGAAAATAAAAATAACGCTGTAATAAGTATAATGGGTTTTGAAAAAGGATCACAAAAAACAATTACAGAACTTATAGCAAAAGGTGCATCTAAAGAATTGTTCCAAGCTATAGAGAGCGATACGGTTGCACTCAGAGAAGAACTTACATCAAAACTTTCTACAGAAGAGGGTATCACAGAATTGATGTCTGATTTAATAATACGTAAAGCATCAGAAGTTAAGCCTTTTCAAGTAAGAATTACAGAAAAAGAAGGAATGTATGAAGCCGGAGGTACAAGACCGACAAACAACATGGAAGCAGCTGAATTAGCGAAATTATTAACCCCTGGCATTATTTTGCCTAAATCTGTAACAGGTGCTTTAATAACGGATATTACCTCTATCTCTCACACAGTTGCTCCAATTTTTCAAGAACACATGAAAGAGGTATTTGGTCAAAAAGGAAGTGATGGCATAGTAACTCTTGATAAATCAAAGTTAACTACTGAGAACATAGAAGTTTTTACAAAAAGATTAAATAATGATCTTGAAAAAATACCAACACGTGAGATTGTAGCTAATTCTATAGTTAGAGATGCCTTAAAAAAATTAGAGAAGGAAGGTGATTATAAGATAAGTGAGAGTCAGAGTCAAAAAATAGCAGATAAATTATCTACTGCTTTAGCAAAACTTGATAGTGAATATCTAAAAAAATATTCCAGCGTTATATCTGCAGACATTCAAAAAGAAATACTAGACAAAAGCACTGTTACTTCAAACATATTTGGTGGTGTGTACATAAGGGAAAGTAATTTAGACAGGGTAGCTGATAACTTATTAGAAAAACGTCTTGCTGCATCAGACAAGTACCAAATTGATATTATAAATGGTAAGAAAGATTCTGAAATAGCAACTAAATTAAGTGAATTAAGTTTAGAAAAGGCTAACTCCTCCAACTATAATGTCAATAAGCGTTGAAAATTGACCCACTAAGTGCGTCCAAAATTGACCCACTTCGATTACAAAATATTAGCTTCTTTTTTTCATACGATGACTCTCGTTTCCAGTTTCTATAATATCACAATTGTGGCAAATTCTATCAAGCAATGC
>CAMCXV010000066.1 GCA_945883665.1 Rickettsia typhi
AGTTTTTATAATCAAAAAAGAATGCATCAATCTTTGGAATATTTAACTCCAGAGCAGGTGTATGTAACAAATATTATTGGCTAAAATTATAACGAAAATTATATCTCTAAATTTTGATTTTTTAGTCTAGACAAATTGGGCCACCTTAAGGAACTATTTGCCAAGAAGTTGTGTCACCCATTGAAATACTTACAACTTCTTCACCCTGAGCAAGCTCAATACTTGCTTGATAACCATAATAACCAGTAAATTTAAAAACATCATTGGGATGGTATACCATCACTCTAATTCTAGAATCAATAGGAGTAGGTCTAGATTCTCTGATAGCGTAAGCATTTACGAAAAAAAATAATAATATGGTAAAAGTTAAAATGTTCTTCATGCTATTTGTTTTTTTTATCTTCTAATAATTTTAACTGATAATCAGTGACTGTAAAATTAAATCTTGAACCATCAGGGAGACCTGTATTTATTGGTTCAATTTCGTAATCTACTATTACTTCCCAAATCTTATTTTCAAAAATCTCACCCATATCATCTTTAGCAATTGACTGAAATTTTACTTTAGATCTTGTACTTGCAAGAAAACTTGATGATATAAGATAGTAGCTTCTTTTTATATCTTTTTGATATAATAATACTGGAGAAGATGGATTGTTTATGTTCATATAATTATAAAATCTTCTAAAAACCATCCTAGTTGAAGTATTTTTAATATAAATAAATTGTTTTTTTAGATCATTATAATCATATGTCTCTCTTTGACTAACATAGTTTTGTATCATTATTTCAGCAATTGAAGCTAATGGATCATTATTTCCATGATTCACTCTAATAATTTGAGCAGACTTATGTTCACTAGAATTAGTATTAGTAGAATATCTTACTGACATTACCATTGGAAGTAAGCTATTAATATTTAAAACAATACCAAAAAATAAAGCTACTACTATAGAACTCAATATAAACAAAAATGATCTATGACAAAATGGGTTTATATACTTAGATTTGTACCATTTTAAAGCATCAATGAAATAATCCCCAGATTCAACATAGTTTTTTGCCGATTTATACAAAGGTTCCATAAACTCAATATTTCAAATATCAATAGACAATCCTGCACCCTTTAGAAATTGACATTTAGCAACTGTTTTGAGTACAAGATAACATCTTATAAAACTTTTGAATTAAAAGCCTACATATTTATACAACTAGGTTTTTAATTTGATAAAATAACTTATCATTGTTGCAAGCACAGCATATAAATACCTACTACAAGTTTTTTGTGCTGAAAAATACTTAAATAAGATATTAATACCCATCCAAAGTTTTTTCCAAGACTTATTTAGATACAGTATTTGCTCTAGAGATTGCTTCTTCAATGATACTCAAGGCTTTCTGGGCATTTTCCCATCCAATAATTTTAACCCATTTACCTTTTTCAAGTTTTTTATAATGCTCAAAAAAATGATTTATTCTATCTTTTATCATTTGAGGTACATCTTCAATATCTTTAATATTTTCAAATGTTACATCTATTTCACTAGCAGGCACAGCAAGAATTTTTTCGTCCATTCCAGACTCATCCTCCATTATCAGCACCCCAACAGGCTTTACTTTAATAATTGCTCCAGAGATAACAGGATATTGTGTTATTACAAGTACATCAGCTGGATCACCATCTTGTGATAAACTATGCGGAATAAATCCATAATTACATGGATAAGACATCGAAACTTGCATGAATCTATCAACCATCAATGCCCCCACCTCCTTGTCAAACTCATATTTCACAGGGTTATCATTCATTGATATTTCGATAATTACATTAAAAGCATTATCCTTAGTTTTTGCTGGAATTTTATCTATAAACATATAAAAAAATAAATAATATTAAAATAATTTAAAATGTATATTAAACAATGTAAGATATCAATCAAATATTACTAATATAACTTTAAAGCTTTTAAACTTTTGCCTTGCAAAAGTCAATATACTGTATTTTTCTGATACAAAACAACCCTAAAATTTACACCTTAATTAAAATATGTTTCTTTTTCCCTGAAGATATTTTAATCACTTGATTTTTCAAATCATTTGAAGTTATTATCAAATTCTCGTTTTCAACCAAAATATCATTAATTTTTACTCCCATACCTCTTATCAGCCTTCTAGCTTCGCCTTTAGAAGAGCTAATCCCAGCATGACATAATAAATTAATACACATTATTCCTTGGGATAAAATCTTTTCATCTATTTGCACAGATGGTAAATTATTGCTAATTAAACCTTGTTCAAAAAGTTTAATAGCAGTCTCCATAGATTCCTCGGCTTTTTCTTGACCATGACAAAGCTCTGTTACTCTGTAAGCCAGTTTTTTCTTTGCTTCATTAATATTCTTATCAATTAAAGATTGAAAATTCTCTTCTTCTTCAATAGAAAATTCACAATATAATTTAGCAAATTTAGCAACATCTGCATCTTCTATATTGCGCCAATATTGGTAGTAATCATAAGGTGATAAATGCTCCTCATTTATCCATACAGCTCCGCCAACAGATTTCCCCATTTTTGCACCTGAAGAAGTTGTAAGAAGTGGAGTGGTAAGACCAAAAGATTCATTTTTAAGCATTTTTCTTATTAAATCAACTCCAGTAACAATATTACCCCATTGATCACTCCCACCCAATTGTAACGAACAATTTTGAGTTTTATTAAGATAATAAAAATCGAATGCCTGTAAGAGCATGTAATTAAATTCAAGAAAAGTAAGAGATTGTTCACGTTCAAGCCTAGTTTTAACTGAATCCATCGTTAACATACGATTGATCGAGAAATTTCTGCCATACTCACGTAAAAACTCGATATAACCTATTTTATCAAGCCAATCAGCATTATTTAGCATGATTGCATCGCTTGCACCATTACCGAATTTAATAAATTTAGATAAAGATTTCTTAATACCAGCCATATTTCTCGCAATATCTTCATCTGTAATATATTTTCTTGCTTCTTCTTTACCAGTTGGATCTCCTATTTTTGTAGTTCCTCCCCCTATCAAAACAATAGGCTTATGACCATGATTTTGCAAAAGACGCAGTATCATAATCTGCATTAAATTCCCTACATGCAAAGATTCAGCCGTGCAATCAAAACCTATATATGCCACTATTTTTTCTTGAGTCATTTTTTTCTCTAACTCTTCAATGTTAGTAGATTGATAAAAATAGCCACGCCGTTTAAATTCTTCTATGAATGTCATGTGTTTTTATTTTTTTTATGAATTTTTTGTTTCCGTATTTTGCAAATTATAAAGAAAAGTTTTCTCAAGAACAATTCATATTATGAACGAATAAAGATTTTTTGAATATCTACAAGATTAGTGGTTTATTGAACGAACAATAAATTCATCAAACCACATCATCTACCAACAGACTCTTAAAATCATTACAGTTAAATAAGTACGATTTATTCTGATGAGTGGACAAAATATTAAAGTAATGCAGACCAAAATTAGCAACATGATTTACTATCATACTTAAGCTCCCATTGTTTTAATGATATATAGTTTTTTTTTATTTTATATTTTTTGGTTATTTTGTATATAACAAATTATAGTTACTTTATAGTTTACTTGTTAAGTAAATATTTATATATTTTACCCAATGTGCAAGTTTTTAATTTTTTTGGTTATTTTTTCATTGACTGGATGTGTTGATAAAAAAATACCAAAGGATTTTGATAAGAATATAAATGATTTCAATGATTTTTATCATTCAAATAAAGAAAGTTTAGAAAATCAGACTTTAGTTTTTTCTCAAAATGAAAAAGAAGAAATACGTGATTGTAAAAAGGGAAATATTTTAGCTGATAACATTGATTTAAAAGCTCTAGTAAAGCTTTTAAGCAATTTATACAATACAAATATTAACTACTCATCTGACATTAATATTGACTCCAAAATCGCACCAGAAGCTCATAAACCACAACAAAATGATCAAAAAAAACTAGAACCACCACCGCAAATAAATAATAATATATATTTAAATATGAATGATGTTTGTTTAGAAGATATATTTAAAAATTTAACAGAAACATATGACATCGGTATAGAACAATTTCCATATGGATACGTCATTTATCCAAAACAACTAAGAACCGAAACATTTGTTGTTGATTACCACAATTTTTATCGTAAAGGAAAATCTTCTACAGCAATAGTTAATAGCCAACTAAAAACAAAAGATGCTCAAGATAATAAAAGCTATTCCTTGGTTAGTAGTGAGTCGAATGAAACTTTTTGGAACAGTATAGCTAACCCGTTAGGGTATTAGATAAAATGGACATACAGTAAATTATTGATTATATTGTAATGTATTTAAGAAATTATAGATAATTTACGATGAAAGCATATAGTCAAGATCTACGAGACCGAGTAATAGAATTATATAAGACAA
>CAMCXV010000067.1 GCA_945883665.1 Rickettsia typhi
CGAATAAGGTTTTTGCTTCGGTAGACCATATAATGGACTCTTGTTCAGAAGCTTGGCTTGATTTTGTAAATATTAAGGGGAATGTAAAAAAATTATGCACTAGAAAATGGGCTGATTTAAGTCATCTTATTTAAGGTGATTGGTATAATAGGGCAATAGAATGCTTTGAACAAACATTTGTAACTAGGCTTAATGATAAAAATAAAGGAGCGATAGTTCTTGTAATGCAGAGGTTACATCAAGATGATTTGTCGTCTCATCTAGAATCTTCTGGCAATTGGGAAATTTTAAAAATCCCTGCATTGGCGCCAAAAAATATTGAATATAATTTTTGTGAATTTTACAAATTATACAAAGAGGGCGAGGTTTTCGATGAAATTCGTGAGACACCTGAATTTTTACATAATATCGAGCGGGAAATTGGAGCAAGAAATTATGCTGCGCAGTTTTTGCAAGAACCTTTGCCAACAAATTATAATTTGTTGGGTCAGGAGCATATACATTATTTTGAGAAGATGCCGGATAAATTCGATTTTTTTGTTCATAGCTGGGATAGCGCTATTAAAATATCCGAAAAAGCTGATTACACAGTAGGAACTATCTGGGGTATTTACCGAGGTAAATATTATTTAATACAAATGATTAGAAAAAAGTTTGTTTATTCATGTTTGAAAAATGAAATTGAAAAGCAGATCAATAAATATGTACCAAAATTTGTTTTAATTGAAGATAAGGCAAGTGGGCAACAAATTATTCAAGATTTGAAATTTTCTGGATTTAAGAATATTAAAGCTATCAGACCAACTTTGGATAAGCTTACAAGATTTGCATCAGTCACACATCTTTTTGAAAGTGGAGCAGTATTGATACCAATGCATTCTGTTTTTAATAGAGTTTTGATCTCCGAGATTACTAATTTTCCAAATAGCAAGAATGATGACATAGTTGACTCTATCAGCCAGTTTTTAAATTTTATCAAGCAACAAAACTCTAATAAATTAGCTCAAATTAGGAGTTTGTGAAAAAAGGTCTAATGACGAGTTTCACACGCTCCTAACTTTGGTTGTGTTCTGAGATTTCTCCTCCTTTATTTTTTCGCTCATAGATTTTGGCCCTTCACGAGTGCTGCTAGCTTGTTTATTTTTAAGAAATTCCTTGAAGTCTTTATCTTCGAATTTAAACTTAGCCATATTTTGGCTCATAGTTTTTGTATGATCAAATCTTGGATCTTTCGTTGTGTCTATGCCAAGAGTTTTTACAAAATCAATTCTAACCTTTTCTGGAGTAAACCCATCATTTAAACCCTTGGTTAAGGCTTTTATTGTACCAGTATCAGCCGTAACCTTGTTTTTTGATGTTCTAGATTTTGCTGAAGTAGATATTAAATCAGATAATACCTCTTCCTTACCTTTGTTTTGCCAAGCAGTGTCTTTACAAAATTCTAGTATAGCATTTAACTTTTCGGTTTTACCGCCAATAACTTTGTCTTGCCAAGTTTGGACTATGTTTTTAGCGTGTGAATCTTCATAAACTTTTAAAAAGAAATCTTTTGTTTCAAAATTCGGATCTTTTATTGGCGCAATATCATGATTATCAAGATATCTTGAAGTTTGCATCAATCCTTTAATATGTAAGTACTCTGCTTTTTCCTGTGCTAAATCGAAAGATAAGGTTCCAACATCTCCGGTACCTAAGACCACGGTATTTAGAGCATTTTCCCTCAGTCCTTCATGAGTTTTGTTATCTTCTTCTGAATATTTAAAAATGCCTCCTACTCTAGCTAGCACTTTAAAAACAACGTCCATTAAGAATTTCATTATTTCACTAGGATCAATTATCCTCTTTTTAGCACTATAGATAGCGATATTTGCCCCATCTTCCATGCTAGAGCCGAATGCAAGAGCCAATGTGCGACCATTTTTTTTGGCTGATTGAATTTCTTCGGGATTATCTGATATATCTTTAGGTTCATTTGCATTTTCTTTGTTAAAATGATTCAAAGGTAC
Organism: Rickettsia typhi; assembly: GCA_945883665.1. Taxonomy (GTDB): domain Bacteria; phylum Pseudomonadota; class Alphaproteobacteria; order Rickettsiales; family Rickettsiaceae; genus Megaera; species Megaera typhi_B. The sequence continues at coordinate 2,007 of CAMCXV010000067.1, forward strand.
GTTATCTCTATATCCGCCATCGACATATTCTTTGCCATTAATATTAACAGGTTCAAATACTATGGGGATAGAGCAAGATGCTCTACATGCTAGAGCAACTTCTACATCGGGGGTATTTCTGCTATCGAAAATTTCTAAATCACCTGTATCTCTTCTGGTGGCTGTGACAACTAAATCTTTAAATTTATCTGGTTCAATTATTCTTAATATTGCCAGATCTTTAAATAATATTTTTCCTTCTGGGTCTAGAGCTTTTACTTTGATTTCCTCTACTGATTGACCGTTGGAACTAATAATATTTAATAATATATTTTCTTGTCTTGCAATTTCTACTAAAGATTCTTCTTTTTCCAATTGAGGCAAAGATTCTGCGGCTAATTTTTGTTGTTCTATTTGATCTAAACGCTGGCTACACAAATTATTTATATCAGCATTTTCAAGAAATTCTGAGATATTACTGCGGATAGTATTTTGCAATAATTTTAACAAAGGTTTTCCATCTTTGTTTATAATAAAACCCTCTCCGAGTAATCCTTTTAAATTAGTATCTTTTGTAATTTGTTTATATTTTTCAGTGGAAATTCCAGTTGCTATCATAGCAGCGGTTATAGCTCCAGCGGAAGAGCCTGCAACGGCATCAAGGTTTTTGATAACCCCAGTTTTAGACAAAGCCTCGTGAGCTCCTGAATAAACAGCGCCTTTAGCGCCGCCTCCACTAAAACTTGCGCATTTGAAAGGTTGATTTTGAGCAGCGATTATTTCTTCAATAGATTTTTTTTCCATATGCTTAAATTAATTTAAATTATTTTTTGTCATTCTAGCTGAGGCTTTAATTTATCTTAAACCCTGATAGGCTAATCCAATTTTTAATTTACTCTAGTTAATTTCTAGATATCAATATATTCAATTAGCATTTGAGTTAAAAATTTGTTATAGTGTGATATCTTAATTTCCATTTTATTATTTTAGTTAACCTTAATGCAGTTTATAGACGAATCAAAAATATATATCAAAGCGGGCGATGGCGGCAATGGAGCTGTTAGTTTTAGAAGAGAAAAATTCATTGATCGTGGAGGTCCCGATGGTGGCGATGGTGGTGATGGCGGTGGAATTATTTTTCAAAGCAATTCTCATCTTAACACTCTTTTAGATTTTCGCTATATAAGGCATTTTAAAGCTCAAAATGGTGTTTCAGGCAAGGGCAGGAATATGACTGGCAAATCCCGTGAGCCATTAGTTCTGAAAGTGCCATTGGGAACTCAAATATTTTCAGAAGATGGAAATTTACTAATTCATGACTTCACGGAGGATAATCAGCAATTTGAAATTATCCCCGGTGGAAAAGGTGGGCTTGGTAATAATCATTTTAAATCTAGTACTAATAAATCTCCGAGAAAGAGAACGGAAGGGGAAATTGGCGGAGAGATGGATGTTTGGTTAAAACTAAAGCTTCTTTCTGACGCTGGCTTGGTTGGTTTGCCAAATGTTGGAAAATCTACGTTTTTATCTAGAACTACTGCTGCCAAGCCCAAGATTGCGGATTATCATTTTACTACTTTAAAACCAGGTCTTGGCGTTGTTTATGTTAATGAAGAAGAATTTGTATTGGCAGATATCCCTGGTTTAATTGAGGGGGCTAATGCTGGAAGTGGTCTTGGGGATAAATTTCTAAAACATATCGAAAGATGTGGTGTGCTTATTCATGTGATTGATGCAAATTCCCCCCATGTTGATAAGGATTATTTAACTATTAGAAACGAGCTTGAATCATATTCTGTTCTTCTGAAAGGCAAAACTGAAATCATCTGTCTGAATAAAATAGACGTTATTGATGAAAAAACATTGGCAAAAAAAATAAAATTGCTTGAAAAAGTAGCGTCTAGTAAAAAAATATACCCTATCTCTGGTTATGCAAATATTGGTCTTGAAACAGTTCTTCGTCAGGCATTATACGAAATTAAGATCTGGAGAAATGTTGAATATTAATTCTATGATCAACGAATAATACCCAATTAACAAAATATGCGCAAGGAAGGGAAAGCGAGGAAAAAACTAGTGCCGATCAAAAGTGACGCTCTATTCAAAAAGATAATGGAGGATGTCTTAGCTGCAAGGGAATTCTTGGAGTTTTATTTACCGGTCGATTTTAAAAATTTACTGAATCTTGCTGAAATCAGGGTAGAGAAAGAATCTTTTGTGGAGGATGGTTTAAAGAAAAGACTAAGTGACATAATCTATACTCAGTCTGAAAAAGAAATTGCAACTATAGATTAAAAGATGTAAAATGTGAGTATGAGCAAATTAGAAACAAATTTTTTAGCATCTGAAGAAAGATTGTCTTTGATACGAGATCACAAATTGGAAAAAGATGGTCGTAAAAG
>CAMCXV010000068.1 GCA_945883665.1 Rickettsia typhi
CTTTGCAGGAAGGTACGGATTTTCTCGGCATAGGTGTTTAACCCTTTAGTTATAAGGCATACAGAGGGTGAGTTGATTTTAAAATGATGAGGTGGGGGTGCCTTGAAACCCTTTTAGACTAAGGTGTTCAGCTTTTGGGTGATTTTCATATGAACTTTTTCTGTGTCTAAATTAGTATCAAATGCACTGTTATTGGAAACGTAAGATTTATCACAGTATTTTTTACGATTTAATTTTGATAATGTTCTTGGAATACGAGTATTATTGTGATAGATGGACAGCTTGAAATTCTAGGTAAGCTCTTTTTCTTAGCTACCCTAAACACTTGTTTAGGGTAGCCGTTGTATTAGTATCAGTCAAGTTTTTTGAATTCCCTCTTCTGATTTTTTTACCTTGTTTCGTTTTTAGTATCAATTATATCTGAAGGTTACATACTGATTGAGCTATAACTCCCTGCAGATCCAAAAGTATAACATTATTTGTAAATTCATATTTTCCTATAAGGCTAATATGAATCCACGCAACAGGCGATAACCTGAGGACTTTTTTGCATTCCTCTAGCATTCCATTATTTTTACAATATTCATATATTCCTGATAATAATGATGCATTATAAAAGATAATACATATTGCCAACAACCTGGCACATTCATTATTAATGACAAGCTCTATTTCATTTTTACCAATTAACTTTCTACCACTTACCTTAGCAATAGCTGATCTTAGTTGGTGATATGATTCTCCACGATTTAGGGAGCGGTGAACACATTTACGCATTTCTTCATCATCTATGTAGTCCAGAATATAAAGAGTCATAATGATTTTATCTAATTCTATCAAGGCTCTCAACGTATCATTAGATTTATATGATGATAATTTCTTTACAATACTGCTCTGAGTGTTTTTCTTTAGCCCTAATGTTGCAAAGATTCTTAACATATTATCCGATTCTTTGATAATAAGACTTTTATTTACTTTTTTATTAGGCTTGATAAGACATCCTTTATATCGACTTGAATCAGGGGCATCAAAACTTACCATGTGGTCACGCACTTTTTGATCAAGCTTCGTAAATCTTGGCATAAACCTATAGCCAAACATATAAAGTAGGATAAAATTGACGCGGTTGATGCTATGCATATCACCAGATACCGCAGAAACGCTAATGTCACTGGTGTTACTTTTTAGGGCATCTAGAAGGTAGTGACTTTCGTGTTCATTTGAACCTATTATTTTAGTACATAATGGCAAGCAGTTAGCAAATAGTGTATAAGCCGAAATGCCTTTACCAAATCCATAGTATTTCGAAGAATACCTTGCCTTAATTGTGTTATATCGTGTTTCTAGCTTCTGCCCATCAACGCTTGCATGTATGCCATAGTCTGCTAGTGTATACTTCTCAAATATTGGCAGCTTAGCTATCTTGTTCATTACTGTATCGCTTGAATCAGTTAGTGTTTTATAACGGATAAAACTATTATATGTAGATGTTAAATCCTGCTCTTTAACATCACTTATATCTTTCATTTTATATATATCAGTTCCCGTACCTTTAGCTACTAAGCAAGCTGCAATCGAAGCTTCTTCTGCTTGGGTTTTACTATAAGTTGGCAAGATATGAGTAAATTTCTTTATAAAATCTGTATGATGATTTGTGAACTTAATAATTTGACCTAAACTGGAAATATTCATATTTTCATAGAATGGATTATTAACGCTATCTTCTATCCTTTTATAAGGCATCTTCCAACTAGTCACTTCTCCTTTTTTATTATATTTAATCTTAATCTTGCTATTAATACCAGAACTAATCTTTTGATTGATCTCTTTATAGCGTTTACTCAGTAACGATTCACAATTGTCTAATATTTTTTCAATATCGATTGAGATTAGCTGATTTCCTAGGTTATGTAGAATACTATCTTTGTCTTTATCCCAGTATTCTTTTTTAATAAGCTCATCATCAAGGGATCTGTAACTTAAACTATCTTTGATGGTGACAGTTCCTTTGCCTAGGTGTTTTTCAATATGAGTATATAACATAAATTCATAAGCATCAGCATTGATAACCTTAATTTTCTTTTTATTATTCCCCGACTTAACTTTCGTAATCACATAGCGCCTTAGTGGTGGAGAAATAAATTCAAGAGGAACGTCTTCAAATTGATAGTCACTAAATGACTTATGACTATCAAAATGAGTTTTTAGAAATGCAATAGCTTTGCTAAGATCCTTGGACTTAGTTTGAAAATCCAGAGCTTTGAAGGTTAACCTAGTATTTAGTTTAATTGCAGGTGCATTTTTATTATAATACTGCCATCTGTAAAAATCTGGACTCAAATGGGGCTTTCTAATTTTCTGAATAAATTGCTGAAACTTTTCTTTAGCAACAATTACAAAAGACTTATTACGCAGCTCATTATCAGGAACTTTTTTATTTATATGTAGCGATAAAATACTTGCAGCCAAATCACGATTATCTTTATCCGTTACTTGAGCAAGGTAAATTGTTTCCTTTTGGTAAGCGTCAGCATCGTCAATATAGCCATTAACTTTATGAATGAAGCTACTGGCTAGGTGATCATTAATCTTTAAAAATCTATAATGGACGTAGCATAACAGATATAACCTTGCTAGATTAGGTTGCTTAAGTTTTCTCAATCCATATACGGTATATTGTCCAGCTAACTCAGCATAGTGAGCTACATTTTGTTCTGAAATATCTAACTGCTTTATAATTTCAATTGAACTGTGGTATATTTCAAATAATAACTTGTTCTTTTCGACACTTGATTTTATTTCATTGGTGGTGAAATCTTTTTGGTCTTTTTTAATCAGAGTGAGTTGATAAAATAAGTCGTCTTTCTCCAAAAGCTTGCTTAAAGACTTACGCAGCGAACTATCCATTATTGTATAGAGCTTATTACTTATACGTAGCTTCTCGTTATTGCAGCTTCCAGAGACTAAATCTTGTAATATTGAGTAGGATGGCCTAATGATTTTATGTTGATGGCAGTAATCTAAGAGAGAATCAAATAGGTATTTAGGGACAGAGTGCTGTTTTACTACAGATTTTAGATAATTTGATAAATGACTTTGAAAACTCTTGGTATATAAAGACATTTCATATTTATTGAGGATAACTTGACGATTTGAGTAGTATTGTCGATTACTTATTTGCTTCATAGGGAAAGAACTTCCCGCAAAATAAGACTTTATAATAAATCTTACATCTTCTTTGACTGCTTGAAATGTAAAAGAAAAGAAATATTGAGATGTACGAAAATAACCTAAATTCAAAATATAATTGATTTTTACAGGAATGCTATTAATTGTATTTAAGTAGTTTTTATCAATCTCATCTAATTCAAAAACAAATTGACGTTCCTCATTATTAAGTTTAGGTATTTTATATAATTTATCAAAATCATCATCTGATAAAATTCTTAGTCTTGCCATAATTTACCATTCCAAAAACGAGTGTTTTAGGTGTCCCAGAATAACATTGTAATTTTCCGACATTCCTGACCAAAAATCTGCTTCAAAACTAATACCAATTGCCTTAGAGAAAAAATAGCATATTATTAAGGTTTCTGGAACAGATTTTTTAAACAAAGGTGCAAAAATGAAATTTGGTTATGCTAGAGTTTCAAAAAATGAACAAAGCTTGGAAATTCAAGTGGAAAAATTAACTCAAGCTGGTTGCCATGAAATTTATAAAGAAAAAGTTTCTGGAGCTAAAGACGACAGAACACAATTAAATCATCTTATTGGTAAATTAAGAGAAGGTGATATTGTATGTGTTGTTCGTCTTGATCGTTTAGGTCGAAGAATGACAAAATTAATTGAGTTGATCAATGACTTTAAAGATAGAGGCGTTGAATTTGTTGCGTTAGAAAATAATATTGATACTACAACCCCAATGGGAATGGCGCTTTTTACTGTGTGTGCAGCATTTTCTGAGATGGAAAGAGAGTTGATAAAGGAACGAGTCAAAGCAGGTTTAGAGGCTGCTCATAGTAAAGGCAGAAAAGGTGGGAGACCCAAAGCTCTAACTGCTGACAAACTAAAAAAATTAAAATCATTCACAAAATCAGAAGATTTTTCAGTAACAGAAATTTGTCGCATGGTAGGGATTAGCCGCTCTGTATATTACCGAGCTATCGTAGCAGAACTAGCAAAATAATAGGCACAAATCTACTTTGCCAAAAGCCATGAAAATCACCCAAAAGCTGAACACCTTAGTCTAAAAGGGTTTCAAGGCACCCCCACCTCATCATTTTAAAATCAACTCACCCTCTGTATGCCTTATAACTAAAGGGTTAAACACCTATGCCGAGAAAATCCGTACCTTCCTGCAAAG
>CAMCXV010000069.1 GCA_945883665.1 Rickettsia typhi
AATTCTAACCTCTCTTCTTCTTTTGCCTTCGGATGTTTTAAAGCTTTTTTTATACGTAATATTCAACTTCTTTAATGCCTTTTGTATCCCTGATTTACTTACTCCTAACCTCTCAGCTCTTTCGTATTGATATGCGTCACTATATTGTGCCACATCTTTTCTCAATTGATCAATCGGTATTCTTGTCGGTGTTCTATTCCTATTCTTTAAGGGCAATATTTTTTTAGTCCATACAAATACAGTATTTTTTCCTACTCCAAAACGTTTTGATATAGATTCAAAACTCATTTTCTCTTTTTCTTTGATAGCCAATACTTTCTTTCTAAAATCTATTGAATATGTCATAGCAATAATTTTTAATTATATCCTTCTATTATAACTGTTTTATAGTCATTTAGCTATATTTGCTATACCACTTGCAATATTTTCTTTTGTAATTTTGAAATGATCGTTAATCAGCATAGTTGCTGCAACTACACTGCTTGCATTTAAATGTTGATGTTGTCCAAGCAGAAACAATGGATATGGAATAATCAATGAATGTTTTTTAGAGCGATACATTAAGCCAGCATTAGTTTCTTCTATTATATAATCATATTCATAAGAAAATGCTGGACTGTTTAATTGGTTACATTTATCAATTAAAACTTCATATACATCATCGTTTTGCGGACCAATAACACAAGGTACTCCTTCTTTTATAATACCAGCTTTTTCTTTGGCTATTTCTGTTAAAGAATTACCAAGATGACTAGTGTGATCAAGAGAAATTGTTGTGATAATAGTTAAAATAGGTTTTTCAATAACATTTGTACTATCAATTCTACCGCCCATACCAGTTTCTAGAATTAAGAGATCAGCTGGTATGCTTTCAAAAGCCAAGAATGCTGCAAGAGTTACTCCCTCAAAAAAACTTGGTTCTAAATTAAGTTTTTCAGCTTTTATTCTTACCTTTTCAAGTAATTCTAATAAATGATAATCCGAGATATTTTTACCAGCTAAATTGATTCTTTCATTAAATTCAATTAAATGAGGAGAAGTATAAGTATGGACTATATAATTAGCTGCTTCAAATACGCTGCGTAACATAGCCACGCTAGATCCTTTCCCATTGGTTCCTGCGATATGAATAGTAGGGGGTAAATTTTTATGAGGATATTCTAAGGCTCTTAACAAAGTTTGCATAAGCTGCAGGTCATTTCTCTTCTCTATTTGCCAAATAGGCAAACGAGGCCAATTAGGTAAATTAAGCATTGACTTTGTTATTATCCATTTGACAAAATAGTACAAAAAACGCTAAATATAGCAAGTTAAATTAGATTAATATCAGTTGTTATGATAAATATTACTTTTCCAGATGGTTCAAAAAAACAATTCAAAGCAGGAGTAACTGGTTTTGAGATAGCATCTGACATATCTACATCTCTTGCTAAGGATGCAATGGTTGTTGAGATTAATGGTCAATTGGCGGATTTATCTTTGCCGATAGAAAAAGATAGCTCCCTTAGAATTTTGACTTCAAAAAACCCTGAGGTTTTAGAAATTATCAGACATGATGCTGCGCATATTATTGCCGAAGCAGCCAAAGATTTATTCCCTGATATACAGGTAACTATTGGCCCTGCAATTAAAGATGGTTTTTACTATGATTTTGCTAAATCCACAGCTTTTACAACTGTAGATCTTGAGAAAATAGAAGCAAGAATGCACCAAATAGTTAAAGAAAATAAGAAGTTTGTGCGTGAAGAAATGGATAGAAACGAAGCCATAGAAATGTTCAATAAAATGGGTGAATATTATAAAGCTGAAATTATTCAATCAATACCAGAAGGTGAGAAAATTACTTTATATCGTCAAGGAGGGTTTGTTGATCTTTGTAGAGGGCCTCATTGCCCATCTACTGGAAAAATCAAACATTTTAAACTAATGAAAGTGGCAGGAGCATATTGGCGCGGAGATAGCAAGAATGAAATGCTTCAGCGTATTTATGGAACTGCTTGGGCAACTAAGGAGCAATTAGACAATCATTTGAATATGCTTGCAGAAGCGGAAAAAAGAGATCATAGAAAACTTGGCAAAGAGCTTGAGTTATTTCATCTTCAAGAAGAAGCGCAAGGAATGGTTTTTTGGCATCCCAAAGGTTATAGCATCTATCGTGTAATTGAAAATTATATCAGAAGAAAGCTTGAAAAAAATTCTTACGTAGAAGTGAAAACTCCAATGATGCTAGATAAAAAGTTTTGGGAATTATCTGGTCATTGGGAAAAATTCCGAGCAAATATGTTTGCTATTGAAGAAGATGATAAGACTCATGCTTTAAAGCCAATGAATTGTCCTTGCCATGTGCAGATATTTAAGCAAGGTACAAAAAGCTATCGCGACCTACCATTAAGAATGGCTGAATTCGGTTGTTGCCACCGCAATGAATCAACAGGTGGTCTACATGGTTTACTTAGAGTGCGCAATTTTGTACAGGATGATGCTCATATCTTCTGTACTGAAGAACAAATTAATAGCGAAACAGTTCTTTTTTGTAATTTATTAAGGGAAGTCTATAACGATTTTGGTTTCAAAGACATTAAGGTTAAATTCTCTGACAGACCTTCTTTACGAGCAGGTGATGATCACATATGGGATAAAGCAGAATCATCTCTTAAGACAGCTATAGAAGAAGCTGGTTTTGCTTATGAAATAAATCCTGGTGAAGGTGCTTTCTACGGACCTAAACTTGAATTCGTTCTAACCGATGCAATGGGCAGAGATTGGCAATGTGGTACTCTGCAAATAGATTTCGTGCTTCCAGAGCGCTTAGATGCAGAATATATAGCGGCTGGAGGAGAGAAGAAAAGACCCGTAATGCTACATAGAGCAATAATTGGCACGTTTGAAAGATTTATGGGAATCTTGATAGAGCAATATGCTGGTCGTTTTCCTTTGTGGCTTGCGCCAATTCAAATCGCAATTGTTGGTATAACTAATGATCTCGACGAACACATTATTCAATTGAATAAAATATTTATTAATAATGGTATCAGATCCGAGCTTGACATTTCAAGGGAAAAAGTTAATTATAAAATACGTAATTTTTCTAATCAAAAAGTTCCTCTAATTGCTGTTGTTGGGAAAAAAGAACAGGCAGATGGAACTTTAACAATTAGGAAACTTGGTTCTTCAGAAGAGCAAGAAACTTTTTCTGTAGAAGAAGTAATTAAAATGATTATTGCAGAAAATAGGAAATATTTAGATTGAAAATCTCCTATTTGCTACTAATTAATTTATAAATAATTTTATAATGGAGAGTTTTTATAACAAAGTTTAAGAAAAGTAAATTTCCAAACTCTAACAAGGAGATTACAGCTAAAAATGTAAGATTAGTGGGTCCAGAGGGAGAAATGATAGGCGTAGTTACTCTAGAAGAAGCTCTAAGGCAATCTAAAGAACTTGGTCTTGATTTAGTTGAAATTTCCCCCAATGCCGAACCACCTGTTTGCAAAATTCTTGATTTTAGTCGCTATAAATACGACGCTAAGAAAAAACTACAAGAAACTAAGAAAAAACAGAAAAAAATCGTTTTGAAAGAAATGAAATTTAAAGTTAATATCGGTCAAGGTGATTTTGATGTTAAACTAAGAAAAATCCGAGAATTTCTTGAAGAAGGGGATAAAGTAAAAATTTCTTTATGGTTTAAAGGACGTGAGATAATACATAGAGAAAAAGGTAATCAATTATTTGCTAAAATTATTGCAAATCTTGAATCTATCGCAAAAATTGACTCTGAGCCAAAAATGGAAGGAAAACAAATTATCATGGTAGTAACACCATTATCTCTGGTTCAATAACAAATACCCTCTCCTTCGAAACTCTCCACGTCTTAATTAGCAAGGGGTTTGATGCTATAAACAGCTTACAAAATCCATAAGAAAATGGTATAATTACCTTATAAAGCTTATGGATTTTAAGATTACACCTATAGAAAATATTACTTTTTCTCAAAAACAAGAAAGGTTATTTGACGAGAGATTATCTATAAAACTAAATCCTACAAACAAATTAAATAAACCGTATGAATTTGGGAACAAAGTTGGTATTGCAGTAAGCGGCCGAGGTAACTTTGTTCTAGGCATTAAATCTTTTCATGGCAACCCTTACGATGGTCATACTCTGGATCAAACCGTAGTAGAACTACGTAAGCTCAGTCCTGAGACTAGTAAGATTTTTGTGGATCCTAGGTTACACTGGTCATAACTTCAAAGAAAAGGGTAAGGTTTTTTACCGCAAAGACCAAAAAAACTTTGTCAAACGATAACAAAAAAATGCAGAAACGAAGAAGTGCAATA
>CAMCXV010000070.1 GCA_945883665.1 Rickettsia typhi
GATTATATGCAACCTGTGTGGGATAATGATAATTTTTTATCTTTAGTGGATCTTAAATTCAAAGTAGATAATTCCAAAAGCAAAGAGGTGAACTTAGGTTTTGCTATTAGATATAATTTTAATGATAGAGTAGTTCTTGGTTTTTATAATTATTTTGACCATAGACGGACTGGGAATAATTTCATAGTTAATGGCTGGGCAACTGGTGTGGAAGCGCTAAGTAAATATATTGATGCAAGGGTTAACTTTTATGTACCAGAAAATAAAAAGAAAAAAATAGCTCACAATCATAAGAAAAAAGCTGAGTTGCAAGGTACAAGACTTTATGCAGTATTTGGGGGGCATGAATATGAATATGCTTTAAAAGGTTATGATATTGAAATAGGAGGTCCTATTTTTGGGTTCTCTGACAATCTTAATGAAAAATTTGGTACCAAGATATTTGTTGCTAAATATGATTTTAGAAATAAAAACACTAAATCAATAACTGGAACAAGATTCAGACTACAACAAAGCTTAGGAAGCATGCAATTAGGTAATAATAGCCTAGATTTTACTTTAAATGCTGAAACTCAGTATGACAAAATTAGGAAAAGGCAAAATTTTGTTGGACTAGGGGCTAAACTCACATTTGATAATAAGACTAAACAGAAGAGAAATCCAAATAGTCTAAAATCAAGAATGACTGAAACTATTGTCAGGGACGTTGATATAGTAACCGAAAGCGATCATGCAAAACCACAAATAAGTAATTTTGTGACTGAAGATGGCAGAGAAATCAAAAATATGTATTACGTAGGTGGTGCTGGTAGTAATTATTCAGGAGACGGTACAAAAGATAATCCGTATTCTTTAGAGCAATTGAAACAAATAAACCTTGATGATGCTCTAGTTATTATCGCTCCTATAGATCAAGCGAAAGGGGGAAGAGCTTTGTCTATAACTAATTACGAAGAATTAAACTCTTTGCCGCAAGTTGTAAATGGTAAAGATGAAGTAAAATTAATCTCTACAGGAGAAGGAATAGTAGATATTGCTATAAAAACTAATAATAACGGTGCGTTGTATATTGGAACTAGTGATTTTGTTAATACTTCTATCCTATTCAATACTAGTAGCACAAGTTCTACTCTGATTAATCCTAGCAACTTTAACTCTACAATGGTTAATAATGTGATGTTACTGGAAGCTCCTGTAACTCAGGAGATTGAGCATCAGCTAGAAATAGTTTCTGCTGGTCAAAATGCAATGGCTCTAGAAGAAATAAGAGTAGTTGCTGAACATATAGCACAAGAATCACAAATCGCTGCTCAACAAGCTCAAATATTACAGACACAGGCAGTTAATCCAGAGCAAGCTCAAATATTACAGGCACAGGCACAGGCACAGGCAGCTGCAGCGCAAGCTCAAATATTACAAGCTCAAGCACAAGCAGCTGCAATAGAAGCGCAAGCAGCAGCTACAATAGTAGCTAATTTTATACAAGCAAATCAATTAGATGAGGCGCAAAGAGTTGCAAGAGAACAGATGTTAGCAACTTTAGTGGCTGGAGAAGTTGACTCAGGTGTAGATAGAAATACATTAACACCTGTTGAACAGACAATATATGATTTAATTTTAGAAATTAAAAATTTAAGAACTGTTGATCAATTAAATATTTACACCGTAAGAGAGAATGAATATCTTAGTGTTAAGGATATGGCGGATGAAGACAGACAAAATAATCCAGGCGGTATCGAGGCAAATAGAGTAAACAGGGTACAAGCTGCGATAGATCTATTACCAGATATAACTCAGGGCGACAAAACACGTTTAAAACATTATGTTAAAGGGTTGAGTAACGAGGGGCAAGTTGATGCTGGCGGTGGCAACGGTGGTCAACAAGGAATTGGTGTGTATCATCGTAACCCCTCTGATATAACAGGAGTTGACTCACTGAATAGACTGAAAAAAATATATGGTATAGTAGATGGTGATGCAACTCTTGAACTTGTAAGTAGAATGGCGCTATCTGCTATTAAGGCAAATGTTACTGTGGCCGCAGTTTTTTAAATAATAACCAGTTAGGAGCCCTAGCTCTAGGGGCTGCTAATCGGTCACCAAGTCAAGCATATAAAACTGAAGCAAATAAATATGCATATAATAATAATCCAGATATGGATATTATAAATAACGAAGTAGAGAAAGCAGATACTGCTGTAAATAAACATATGGCAGCCTATAGGGCTTTACAAAGGATAACTTTCGATACAGATGGTGTATAAACGAAGAAGTTACTGGTAGGTTTAATGTTAGGGAAGCTTTAGCTTACACTCTTCAAGCTATTACTGATATAGATGAAGTAAAAAACACTTTGAGAATTAGTATTGCAGACAGACCAATAACTCCTGCAGATATTTTCAAAAGTCAGCAACAAAATATAAATGGTTTGTTAACCAACTTAGGAAACACCCAAAGAGCTTATAATAAAGAATCTGGCGTTTTTGCAGTAAGAGATAGGGATGGAGTTGTTGATTATGGAGGAGTGCTTGATCAGACTGGTTTTGAAATGTCTCAAGTTGGAGACAGAACTTCATGTGCTCATGGAGTATTTGCTAGAATCGTTGATACTAACATTGATAACCATAGAGCAGTTGAAATCAAACATAATTCACCAGCATCTTTTGCAGATGAATTCCAGAAGGATCTAAAAAAGAAAGTAAAGGCTTTGCCCGTAGCGCTGAAAAATCAAGTTATAGCATTTCACAACGACCCAAATGTAAACATGGTAATTGGTATAGACCAAGTTACTAGAAAAGCTACTTTTGAAACAGGCGTGGAGGAACCAGAATTTCCTGCTTTTTATAAAGCAATACTTTCTGAAGTAACATCAGATTTGACTAAGCGTTACGACGTTTTCCACTCTGATTACAGATTTAAATTAATTAAGCCTGATGACGGCACGGTGCAATCTGCTTTGTCTATATTTCGAACTCTTGAATATGTAAATTATGGATTATAGATTTGCAGCTTTAATCTCTTTTGGGTATATTCCCCGTAGCTTGCTACGAGTATTCTTAGTGTAAGCAGGGCGATCCAAAGGAAAATTTACCGTAATACCCCGTAGGCTTGCCTCGGGGATAGGTAAATTTAGCTCTGCGTATTTATTTGGTTTAGTAGTATACTCAGTCTGAAAAAGAAATTGCAACTATGGGTATTATGTTAGGAAAGGGTCAAATGGAGCAGTGTTAAGAATGAGCCCTTTTGCCGCCAAATTAACCTTTGAGCAAAAAATGATTAAAGGTAAAAAAGCACCTGAGTTGATGGAAGAAGCGATAGAACTATTGTTGAAAAAATATAGTGAACTACCAAACGGCTAAAGACCAGTTGGTAGTTCATCTACTGAATAGCGTACACTCTAACTAAATAAAATTTTTCTGGATTTGTAATTCTTTCATAATGTCTTTTGATTCAAAACAAAAAGGCTATATATCGTGAAAAAAAACACTCCCAACATTTCAAGTTTTAGCCGTCTACGCATCAATTAAAAAAGAAATATTTTTTACTATTTGCTCTAATTCACTATCAGTTAAAACAGATAAACAATCATTGTGTAATCTTTGAACTGAAACAGATTTACTGTGTTCGATTAAAACATAACTTGTTACGTTTAACCTATCCCTAGGATAAAGTTTAAAATGTAAATATTTAAAATCTTCATGTGATTTACTACTCAAAGGACAAATAAAAATAAGAGGAGGTTTACTATCTAAAATCTTTTGCGAAGTAAGAATAACAACAGGTCTCAATTTACCAGAGTCTGTAATAGACTTTGTGTAAGTTAAAAAAGAAATGGTAGAATCACCATAGATTTAAGATAACTTATATGAGGCAAAAGACGAGCAAGAAAACAAAGAAAATAGATCAACAAATAGATTCTATAAATCAGATTAATCTAACAAATAAAATAGTAGAAGAATTATTATCAAAGGCTAATCCTGAAGAGATATTTGGAAAAGACGGTTTGTTTCAGCAACTAAAGAAGCAAATAGTTGAAAGAGTATTACGGCCCGTGTGGAAGAAGACCCAAAAATGTTGATTTGGGATTTTTGTATCTTAACAGCCTGAAATTTTGTTTTTCTATTGACTATAGGTGTGTTTAATTGCGATAATAATTGAAGGTTCTAAGAACTTATAATCAGCTGTTTTACAT
>CAMCXV010000071.1 GCA_945883665.1 Rickettsia typhi
TCTTCCACTCCGAAGATTTTCTTAAAGGCAATGTCAACTTTTGGGGAAATTTTTTCTGTCATAACTTTATATCATCCTTAACTTAAAGTTATTTTAACATAAAATCATAATTATTTCTAGAGGTTAAAAGAATTATGATTTTTTAAAAATTACCCCATTCTTCACTTTACACTAAGTTAAATTTGACATTAGTTTATTGATATAATAATAATGTAAAAGCTCGTCATTTAACAAATTTAATTTAATCAAAATATTTATGATAGCTAAGAAAAATTTATTGATTATTTGGTTAATTGGACTGATGAGCGGTTTTACCATAATGATTACTGGTAACACTCTAAATTTTTGGCTAGCTAAGGAAGAAATTAATATCAAAACGATAGGTGTTTTTGCTTTAATTTCTATACCTTATGCAATAAATTTTATTTGCTCTCCTGTTTTTGATATAAAAAATATTCCTCTATTATCAAAAATACTTGGTCATCGTACATCCTGGATTGTCACTATTCAAATATTCTTAAGTATTGCTGTTTTTTCTCTAAGTTGTATTAATCCTTCCGAAAATTTATTCTTGTTTGGATTAGTTGCTCTTATTATATCCTTTTTTTCTTCTGCTCAAGACACCGTCCTTGGGGCTCTAAAAACTGAAATAATCGATAGCAACAATCAAGGGCAAGTTTCTGGCTTATATGTTTTTGGTTATCGCATTGGTATGCTGCTCTCAAGTTCCGGAGCAATATATATAGCCACTTATATAGACTGGAACTTAGTATATGAATTATTTAGTCTTGTAATTATATTATTTGCAATTACAACTTTATTACTTGTGAAAGAAAAAAATCTG
The DNA here is from genome assembly GCA_945883665.1 of Rickettsia typhi. Taxonomy (GTDB): domain Bacteria; phylum Pseudomonadota; class Alphaproteobacteria; order Rickettsiales; family Rickettsiaceae; genus Megaera; species Megaera typhi_B. The sequence goes on from CAMCXV010000071.1 coordinate 845, forward strand.
ATAAATATAACATCCTTAAAAACAAATATCTTGGGAAATGAATTTCATGGTAATTTGATGTTACAAATCAAATATTTAATAGCTAAAATTCTTAATCCATTGGGTAGCAAAAGTTATATTCTGATGATTTTGCTGTTCTTAATATTGTATCGTTTACCAGATAATTTTATAAATATGATGATAAATCCATTTTTACTTCATATTGGATATAATGATTTTGAAATAGCAACTGCAGGAAAGTTTTTTGGCATCACTTCTGCTATCATTGGCGGATTAATTGCAGGATATATAATGAAATATTTTACCATTTTTAATGCCTTGATTTTCTTTGGTATTTTACATGGTTTTGCTCATATTTTATTCATTATACAAGAATTTTATGGCAAGAATATATATCTATTTTTTTTAGTTACTGGCTTTGAAAGCATAACTGGCGGCATGACTATGGCAGCTTATATAGCTTATATAGCGTCTCTATGTCATGGTAAATTTAGAGCCACACAATACTCATTTTTAACTTCAATGATGGGGCTATCAAGATCTATATTACCATCAATTTCTGGTTATATTGTAGCTACTATTGGCTGGAATATATTTTTCTTATCTGCTTCAATAGCTAGTATTCCTCCAATAATTTTAGTATTATACTTAAAGAAATATTCCGTTAACAAATAAATACATATAGTGATAGATTTATTAATAGTAGCTTTTTATCTAATTTCACTATTGTTAATTGGTATATACACAAGATCGCGCAAATCTGGGTTTAAATCTTTTGCTTTAGTAAAAGGAAAGGATTACACGCATAGTAAACTCATATTAGTAGCTACTATTTTTGCATCCACAATTGGTGGTGGCACAACTTTTGGCATATCTGAAAAAGCTTTTGCTACAAATCTAGCTCATAGTTACGGTCTAATGCTAGCGATTCCGATAGATATATTAATTGCTAGATATATTATTCCTAAACTTATTAAACATTATGGAACAGAAACTGTAGGGGACATAATGTTTGTTTATTACGGAAAAATTGGAAGAGTAATTGCTGGGTTTGCTGCTATAGTTGTATCAATTGGTCTTGTGGCCGCTCAAATTAGCGTATCAGCTAGAATTTTTGAATTTATATTACAGATAGATTATATACAAGGAGTTATAATAAGCTATGGTATTATAATTATATATACAACTGTTGGAGGGTTTAAATCAGTTTTATTTACTAATCAGATTCAGTTTTTTGCCATATTAATTGCAATACCTACTATCTCAATTTTTGGTCTATATCAAATTGGGATTTTTGAATTTATACAAAAAATCCCTCCTGAAAAATTTATCATTTCCGGTAATGATGATCTCATAAAAACTACTATCTCAGCTTTCTTAGGATTCGCGGTAATGAATATGTTTCCAACTTTTATTCAAAGAGCTTTGATTGATAAAGATTCGTCTAAAACAACTAAAGCAATATATATAAAATCCATTCTATATGCTATTTTCTTAATCTTTATAACAATTAATGGATTAATTGCTTTTATTCTTTACCCAGATATCAAAGCAAGCCTTGCTCTGCCCTATTTAATAAACCATATAATTCCCATTGGCATCCAAGGGATTGTTATATCTGGTTTACTTGCAGCCGTGATGTCAACAGCTGATTCAGATTTAAACGTAACCTCCATTACTTTAGTTAAAGATTTTTTTAAACCAATATTTAACTTATCAAATCAAGTTAACATGTTGATAATAGCAAGGATTAGCAATATAGTAATAGGTAGTTTAGCAATATTTATTGCATTACGATTTAATAGCGTTGTTGATTTAGTAATTTTTGTTGCTGGTTTTTGGGGACCAATAATATTAGTCCCACTTGTTTTTGCTCTATATGATATTACCATATCTAAATCTTCTATGGTTTTTACTAGTTTTTCTGGTGGTATTAGTTTTATTTTATGGGAACATTTTATGGCTGCAACACATAATTTAAAAAGTGTGTTTGTTGGCACTTTGGTGAGTTTTGTTGTTTTTACAATTTTCATTATTATCAAAAGATTTACATTCATTAATAATACCTTGAAATAAATCACTCTCTAATTTTCTTCTACGCACAAGACCAGTAATTTTTCTACCACCAGCATAAACTCATTTTAAAAACTCCTTTGCTCCATCATCATAATGACCATAATTAATTTTTTGCCTTAAAATAGATCTCTGAAGAGCAGCAGCCCCTACATTAAAAGTGAAAGAGACTAAAGCAGCAAATTGGTCATCATTTATTTCAACATCGATATATTTCAATACCGACCTTTCCGTTTTTAGCAAATCATTTTCTAATATTTGCAAAGACTTCTCTTTTGAGATTATTTTGTAAGAATCACTCGGCAAAAGCCTATGTCCATATCCAATAGTTAGATACCCTCCAGAACAGACATATGGCTCGGCCTTAAACCCCTCGAATGACTTAATTAATTCAATTCCTTTGTTATTAGTAAATCTGTGCATGTTATTTATTTTTATGTTTAGTGTAAATTTTTACATTTTATTTTTCCAAAGTTTATGAAAAGTACGTTGACCGTAATAGAAACTTATAATACCAGCAAAAATTGCTTGATCATCCACACCCCAGATAATTTCAATATATTCAATTACATGACTTGTTGAAGAAATTGCAACATATTGAATATACTTAACACCCATATACATAATAAAAAAACTATAAGCTAGAACTGGTCTAACTAGTCCATTAAATGCATCAACCCAAGTAATTTGAGTTTGATATGTTGAATATAATGATGCTTGTTCCAGAATATCTCGTGAAATATGAATTTCTTCTAGAGATCTACTTGCTGAACTTTGGTTATATTCTATTTGTTTTGCCAAAATGGCAAGTTCATGTTTTTTGTCATTCACGTCTTTAAAATATGATAAAGCAACAATTTTTCTGTAAATTCACATTTCACCTTTTTTATATTACGCGCTCATATCTAAATAAGCAGCACCAGTAATCCAATCATCGCTAATTTCTAGCAGGATAGCAGTAATGAGCCTAAGGCATGATTGACTATTAGGA
>CAMCXV010000072.1 GCA_945883665.1 Rickettsia typhi
TATCCACACAAAGTGATACATTATCCGAAAAACATGATGACTATTACGCCTTAATTCCATAGTAAGATTTTTTATAATAGGCTAACGCCTATTATAACGCTATCCAGCTCGGGAGCAAGCTCCCGAGATTTCCGCTATGCGGGTTAAAACATCCGAAGGCAAAAGAAGAAGAGAGGTTAGAATTTCAGAATAAGATAAAAAAGTACGAAGCGGAAGAAAAAGTTATTGTCTATACAGATGAAAGCGGTTTTGTGCATAGTGCACCTAGGACTCACGGATATTCAGCAAAAGGGAAGAGGTGCCACGGTGTTCATGATTGGCACCCGTCAAAAAGAACTAATGTTATAGGCGCCTTAGTGGGTAAATCAATGCTTACAGTGTCCATTTTTGAATGCAATGTTAATACCTCTGTTTTTAACAGCTGGGTAGAACAAGATTTAATACCAAAATTGCCTAATAATTCGGTGGTTGTGACAGATAACGCAAGTTTCCATAAAAGCCCACTTTTAAAAACTATGATAGAAAAAGCTGGTCATATATTGGAGTATTTACCTCCTTATTCTCCTGATTTGAATCCTATTGAACCAAAATGGTCTCAAGCTAAGGCTAGGAGAAAAAAATATCGCTGCGACGTCGACACTCTATTTGAAAAGTATATGACGTAACTTTTTTATAGTGGTTTAGCTATACAAAGTGGCCAGGTAGGATAGAAATGGTTGATCCTAAAAAATACTCCCATTTATCAACTGATAATATACAAATATATCTAGATGGCGCTCATAATGAAGGCGGCGCTTGTGTCTTATCTTCATGGCTTAAAACCCATATAAACAAACCAATATATATTATAATGGGCATGACGAATAATAGAAATATAGAAACATTTTGTCAGTATTTTCAAGATTTAATTATAGAGGGTAGAGCTATAAAGATTTTATCAGAACCTTCTAGTTACAACCCAGATGTAATTGTTGCAAAAAGTAAAAACTACAATATTAATATTAAATCCAGTGATTCATTGGATTTAGCAATAAAAGAAATAAGCTGTTTAAGCGCAAATAAAGAATCGATTATCTTAATTACAGGATCTTTGTTTTTAATCAGCGATTTTTATAAATTATTATTATAAAAAAACTTGTTGCTAAAAACCCACTTTATTTAGCAAAACATAGTTTTATTTATTAGATAGTTTTGAAAATTTTACTTTTAAGCTTGCTAGTAAAAAATCATCAATATAAGCTTTACATAGCTAATATTAATCCATTAACTAACAAAGAGGTGTTTTATGAATCTTTCTAATTTTTACATTGATCTTAACCGTGACATAGCATGGAGATTGCTTCTTGTTATGTGTAGCATCAGTGTCATTTTGTTGTCTTGTGACGATGCTTTTGCGGCAACAGCAACAAATGTAGCTAAAGATGATGTTGTAGGTCAGACTTTATGTCGTTTAGTATCAAACCTTTCTGGCGGCATAGCTAGAGCTATTGCAACAATAGCAATTTTTTCTGTTGGCGTAGGTCTTTTCTTAGGTAAATTAAATTGGGGAATTGCCGCTGCTACCGCTGCAGGTGTTGGTATTATATTTAGTGCACCTCAACTTGTTGCATTTTTAAGTGGCGATGATTCTAACTCAGATTGTCCAACTAGTTAAATCTTTAAAATTAGGAGGAGAAATTATACCTCCTCCTAATATATTCAGTTATTTAAGTTCTATATCTCCTTCTCATTCCAATATAAACTGGTTAAAAAATCTGTGAAGATATATCCAATATTACTTTTTTGTTTAATCTGTTTTTTTAACTCAAAGATCGTTTCTGCATCCGAAAATCTTGAAATAAAAAACGAAGAAGAGATTGAGTATAAAAAGCAATGTTTTGAAGATTTGGACTTTTTTAGAAAAAACATAGCAGAAAATTCAGCTCCATTCAAAAACCCAGATGATCGACATTTTAAGAAATGGTTTGATGAGGGATACTTGTATGTAAAAGAATTAATAGATGGTATAAAAGACAGTGATGATTGTTATTATGCAATGAAATTTTACCTGAATGGGTTTGGTGATTCTTATGTCAGCATGAGAGAGTATATAAAATTACCTCAGGAACAATATCCAGGATTTTTAACAGCAAAATATGGTAATAATCATGTTGTTATATACAAAGATCCTAATATTAATTATTTAAAAGATGTTAAAATAGGGAACCATCTTACTCATATTAATGACATACCAATAGATGATTATTTTGAGAATTATATTTTTCCGTTTTATAGTAATGATGATTCTGAATTTTCTCAAAAAACAGCTAGTATTTTTAGTCTTATAGTCAATGGAAATCGATATGTACCTATTCCTATAACCGCAAGTGTTAGAGACGGAAAAACAGAACATAAATTGGAACTAAAATATACTGAATTGCCTTTAACAGCTTTGTCTATTAGTAATTCTATAAAACAACCTGAGCCTGATAGGCATTTTAAAGTTGAAATGATATCTAACGGTGCGTGGATTAGCATACCTAGTTTTTATTTGAGCAGGGAAGAAGCTATTTCTTATACTGGTATGCTTTCAAAACTCAAAGAACTTGCTAAAGAAGATTATATAATATTTGATCTAAGAGGCAACAGGGGTGGGGGGGCTGTATGGTCAAGACCTATTATTCGTAATTTGTGGGGAGATGATTATATAAAACATCTCGGTAAAAAGCATGATTTTAATTTGACTTGGGTAAAAAAAATTAGGGTTAGCAAAAAGAATTTTAGTAATTTTAAAAAATATTCAAATGCATTGGAGATCAAGGAATTCGCGTTAGCATTAAATAAAAACGATGATTTTTTTGAAAAAAAATGGATAATTTACAACGAAGATCTTAACTTATATACAAACGAAGATAGCGCTCCTTTTAAAGCCAAAATATTTGTTTTTACAGACCATTTTTGTCGTAGCACATGCTGGTTATTTGCAAATCAATTACTGCAGATTCCAGGTGTTACACATATAGGTCTTCCAACCGCAATACAAACCCGCAACTCTTATGCTGAAAAAGCTAGATCCCCTAGTGGTAATTTTGATTTCTTTTATCCAACAGAACTTAGAGTATCTCCAAATATTAATGTTGACCAAGCTTTGATTCCATCCCAAATATTTAATTGTGATATCTTAGATGAATCTGAAGTTATTAATTGGGTATTGTCAATCACAGAAGATGCTAAGTAGAGTTTATAGCTATTTCAATCAACATCTCTTACAACGCTAAATTTAAATTTATTTTTTTGCGAATTAAATTTTGTTATCAACATTTCCCAAAATCTTGGTTTGTATATAGTATATTTTCTTGTGTATTTAGTATTAGTATGCAATTCATAATTTTTAATTAATGAAAATATGACTTCATTATAATAAATTTTATACAAATCATGCATTGTTGCTTTAGTAGTTACATATCCCCATTTCATAACTTGTTGTGGCACTCTTGCTAGAGCTTCAACACAAGCTATTGCTTCTTCAGCTTCATGGTCATTACGTTTATAGACATCAGCAACTGGGGAGAGATTCGATTGCATATCCAAAATCATCGCTTTTATCATGATTCCCATATATTTCTCCTTTAGAAATTTTTTAATGAATATATGGTGATGAGCAAGAGCAGTTGATAAAGCAACAATTTTTCTGTAAATTCACATTTCACCTTTTTTATATTACGCGCTCATATCTAAATAAGCAGCACCAGTAATCCAATCATCGCTAATTTCTAGCAGGATAGCAGTAATGAGCCTAAGGCATGATTGACTATTAGGA
>CAMCXV010000073.1 GCA_945883665.1 Rickettsia typhi
AGGTTCCGTACAGTTGTTTAAAACAAGAGAAGGAAATACTGGAATTTGTAAAAGACGGTAGTAACTTATTAAGTTAACATAGCAGAAATTAATGAAAATGTCAATGGCAGAGAGAGTGTGTATAGAACCTAATCAGGTTAGCTATAAAAACAAACCATGCTAGTAATTAGCATTAATAAAAAAATATATTTTTTTTTCATAATTTTAGAATAGAATATTATTTGTGTTGCACTAAGAGTTTTGTATTTTTGATAATGAAGTGTTTTTGTTTACAAAAAATACTCTTTTTTGCTAACTGCATGTAGAAAATAAACTTTCTTTTCTACCATTTCTTCTTCAATTAAATTTTCATTTTCTTTTTTTATAATTTTAGCGTGAATGGGTAATTTTTGTTCATAACATCTGCATCCATAATCATCACCTGGACGCTTCATATCATAATTATAATTAAAAACTTTCCCTTCAAGTTCTTTGTGTTCAGAGCGTACTTTATCATCCATACAAGTTCGCCATATGTAATGATCATCTAAAACATTGCTTTCTGGGAATTTTTTACTAATTTCTTTAGGAATAATTGTCTCTCCAGGGATGACGTCAAACATTTTATCTTCTGGTATTAACTTATCATATGGTTTTGAATATAGAGGACAATTTCTAGAATCAAAAATAATTGCTCTTATATTATTACGATTTTGCAAACCTATTCTTTCTAAAGGATTGGTTGAATAGCTGGAATTTAGCTTGATCTCGTTTGTTACTAATTCTAAGTAAGCTACATTGTTGGTTTTATAATATTCTTTTAAATATTCTGAAAATTTTGTATTAATACCTGTAAGTTTTGGTGATTGATAGTACATATCGGTTAATATGGCTCTTTCATTTGCCCGCATTTTATCCCAATAAGGATGGTATATTTTTGCAAGTTCAAATTCTCTTATTCGCACCCCATATCTTTTAAGTGTTCGAGCTTGCTCCTTGTTGATTTCTAGCTCTCCTTTTATTGCGCTATCAAAAGATAGAGAGCCTTTAAATAGTTGATTCCATTCGGCCCTAGACTCATCTCCTCTATCCATATTAAAGCCATATCCTATGGTTAGGTTGCCTTTGCTATCCTTATAAGCTTTAGCAGAAAAACCCTCTCCGCTTGCTATGATATAATATAATTTTTCATAATAAATGTCATTACCATAAAAGGTGGTTATATCTAAATTGTGTAATTGATCACGCAAGCGTGCTGCCTCTTTTTCATCTATTTCCATTCTAGTAATTTTAAAAATTATATAAAAACAAACTATGCTAGTAATTAGCATTAATAAAAAAAATATATTTTTTTTCATAATTTTAGAATAGAGTATTATTTGTGTTGTACTAAGAGTTTTGGATATTACTTTCTTTGAAAGAAGACATTCTATTATAATTGAATATCTTCATTGCAAGCTAATGTTATAAGTTGGTTGCAACTGTAGGTAATCATAAACTTCTTATGAGTAATGTCAAATATTTTCAACTATTGTTTGGATTGAAAATTATCGATTTTTACCAATAATCATGAATATTTGAAAAATTAATTTAACTTAAATAATACCAATCTTGTAATGTCAGAAAAAAAAATAATATTATTAACAGCTGGTGGTACGGGGGGGCATTTTTTCCCTGCTGTTTCTTTGGCGGAGGAGCTTTGTTTGAACAAGAATTTAGAAGTGCATATTTCAACTGATAATAGATGTAAAAAATATTTAACAAATGATATTAAGATAAAATCTCACATAGTCGATTTATATATTAATTTAGGAGGTTTATTTAAGAAGTTAAAATTTCCTTTTATCATGCTAAATTCTTTGCTAAAAGCCTTTGTTTTAATTTTAAAGCTTAGACCTAAGTTGATTATAGGATTTGGTGGGTATCCAACTTTCCCTGTGATGTTTGTTGGTAGGTTATTTTTTATTTCTACTATTATTTATGAACAAAATTCTTTTTTTGGAAAAAGTAATAAATTTTTTGCAAAAAACTCTAAAATTATTGCATTAGCATATAAAGATACTCATAACTTGCCTCAAGAATATTTGAGTAAAACTTTGATTGTTGGTGATTTAGTAAGGAGTAATATAAAAAACCTCGAACAAAAAAATTTCTCTGATATTGATGATTCTTTTAATTTGTTAATTATTGGTGGTAGTCAAGGAGCTAAAATTTTTTCAATTCTTGTGCCAGAAGCTATAAAAATTTTATTAACAAAATATCCAGATATTAGAATCAAAGTAACTCAACAAGTTCAAAAAAATGATCAAAACTTTGTGCAAAAAATTTATGATGATCTAAAAATTAACAATATTATTTCTGATTTTTTTTATGATATAGATAGCCATTATAAAAATTGTCATTTACTAATTGCAAGATCTGGTGCCACAACTATAGCAGAGCTGAGCTATATAGGGTTGCCAGCTATATTTATCCCACTTCCTTCTGCAGCGGATGATCATCAATATTATAATGCAAAAGCCTTACAAGATTCTGGTTCATCTTGGTTTTATAGACAAAATGATATAACTCCCGAGATTTTAGCAAATAAATTATATGATTTGATTACTAATCCTAATATAATAAAACAAGCATCAATTAATATATTAAAACGAAAAACAGATGGTGTTAAGTATTTGGCTGACACAGTTTTAAAAATAATCTCGTAATTTCTGATTGAAATGTAATAAGCTAGTTGCAACTAGGCTAGATATATGGCATTAATTAGATTTTGTATATATCATTATGATTGTTAAATAATCGGAAAAATTCATGTTAAGTAAAGCAATTATTTTAATCCTTTCTGCATTTCTTTTATCATCTTGTGTTACTGGTCCGGAGGGTTATTTTAAAAAATCAGCCAATAATAAAATTTTTGATCGCAAAGGTTTTGTTAATAGTAAAAGAGCTCCGTTATATAATAAAAAATTTATTGCTAAGGCGAAGCAAAATGTTGCAAATAATGATTATGAAATTGATGAAGAAGAATATAATGACTTGCTTGAGAATGAAAATATTTCTCAAGCAAATAGAGATATGTATCGTAGAATTCTCGAGCAGGAAGTGGAAAGTAAATACTTAAAAAAAGACGCTAAAGAAAAAACGAAAAAACCATATCCAGTTTTAGTAAGAAATAGTCCGAGACCTGATGATGAATATAATGATGATTCAGATTTAAGGGCAGAGCTTGATCAAATTAAAGCAATGCTGAGTGAAACTAAAAATGAAATGGCTAATTATAAATGTCCTACTGCCAAGCAAATTGAAATGAATAATGTAAAACCATCCGCAAAAGTTGAAGCTAAAAAAAATAGTGTCGATGATTCTAAAGTTAATGTAAAAGAAAAGCTACAGCCATTTGAAAATCTGGAAAAAAAAGACTCTTCCCCTGGGGAAATTAGCATTATAGAACCAGTGAAATCTATATAAGATCTATTAGTATTAGCTAGTTTTGTAATTCAATAAATTTATTTTGTCGAAGTTTTATGAAAAAAATAGCGCTGGGAATTTTTTGTATATTTATACCAATTGCAATAATTAACGCGGTATATTTATCCAATCTCTATACATAATGGATTTTACTAAATCTACGTTTTGACTAAGTTGATTCCAAGCGTGACAAGCCATAGTGACAATATCTTCATATACACCATAACATTGGTTAGACAAG
>CAMCXV010000074.1 GCA_945883665.1 Rickettsia typhi
ACTCCTATTATTTAAATTAATAAATAATAGGAATATAGATTGATACTAATGGATTAATATTGCTTTAAATATTCCACCTATAGGGTGGGTCAATTTTGGACGCACATTAACCCATTTACTGGGTCAGTATTGCACGCTTTTTAACACTCTATCGCTACTCCGGTTTTCGTTCTCTAAAAAATGCATGAGAAAAAACAGCAATCCTCTAAAACCTAGGTAAATCCAAGGTTTTAGGAGATGCGTACTTCCGACTTGAGTGTTCGCATGTATCGGAGAGGGAGAAGCCAAAAATGGAGATTTTGGGAATAAAATGGCTAAATTGGAGAAAGCGAGGTACGGGTCTAGCCATAACACAAAACGCTGGAAAGCTCATAAATACTGGAGTTTTGAGATGGGCTAACGCTAACTCAAAAAGATCTAAGAAAAATCAGCTTCAAAAAATCTGGCGGACAGGGTGAGATTCGAACTCACGGTACGGAGAACCGCACGCTAGTTTTCAAGACTAGATCCTTAAACCACTCGGACACCTGTCCTATATGTTAGTACGAGTAATAAACAATGTTGATAACAGAAAATAATCATCATTTCAAGAAGAAATTTGTTAATATCCTTGAATAAAGATATTATATTTAAATCATATATCTGTTATAGTAGATCTTTAAAGATTATAAATATTTACAAATTGCGGGCTGATCTGTTTACGAACAAAGGATTATGCTAAAAAATTGATTAAACAAAGAGAATAATGAAAGGGAAATCTGCAAATTATATTGTTTTTGATATAGGTAGTAATAAAGTTGCAGCTATTGCTGCAAATATTGACAAAACAGGAGAAAGCAAGGTAATTGCTCAAGTTTTGCAACACTCGAATGGATTTAGGGGTGGAGTAGTAGTGGATCTTGAGGCAGCTGAAAATAGTATTATTACAGCTATTTACTCCCTTGAAAAAGAGTGCGATAAGAGTATCAATAAAGTTACTATATCCCTTTCCGGCGGGGTGAAATCTTATTATATTAGTCATACGTTAAAACTCAACAATCAAGTAATTAGTAAACAAGATATAAAAAAGCTAATACAAAAAGCATTAGCTGATTTCTCTATTAAAAATCAAGAAATAATACATTATTTTCCAATAGAATTTATACTTGATAATAACAATATTGTTGATAACCCCATTGGTATGTATGCAAAAGAAATAACTTGTGAACTACACGTGGTTGCAACAAATTCTTTAACGATTAAAAATTTAATCAACTGTTTTGCTAGATGTCATATAGAAGTTACTGATGTTATATTATCAATTTATGCTGATGGGCTCGTATGCCTTGCTGAAGACGAAAAAGAAACAGGTGGTATTGTAATTAATATGGGAAGCCATATTACAAGCTTTGGAATGTTTTTTGAGGGTAAAATATTATATGTAGGGAACGTGCCTATAGGAAGTTATCATATAACTTCTGATATAGCCAAAATCTTGTCTGTTTCTATAAATACAGCTGAAAAACTTAAAATTTTATATGGAGATACAAGACCAGAACTTTTTAGTAAAAATGAATCTGTTAGATTAAGTGATATTGAAACTACCGATAATAATGACCTTGATCTCACAGTTTCATTATCTAAACTTTCGCAAATTATTCGTTCTAGAGTGGAAGAAACATTAAAGCTCTTAAAAAAAGAGTATGACTATATTGCTATGGATCATTTAATTGCAAAAAGAATTATCATTACTGGCGGGGGTTCAGCTTTGCAAGGTATAAAACCTATGGTTTCCGAGATATTTCAAAAACAAACTAAGCTAGCTAAGCTAGAACATAGCACTGGATTTATAGATAATGTTAATATTGGTATATATTCGACCGCAATGGGTATGATCAAATCAAAATCCTTGAAATACAAAAAAAATTCATTTAAACCTAGCGATCAAGAAGATCAAGGTTGGTTTAGAAGAATGGTTTTATGGTTCAAGGAAAATATATAATAGTTTTTATATTAAAGAATTTAGTTTTTTATTTATCATTTTTTTATTTCAACATAACTCAAGCATCTTCTTGGCTTCCAGAGGAAGGTAGATATAAATTTTCTTCTAATTTTTTATTTATTGATAAAATAACTAGAGGTACCCAAAAACTGTTAAAAAGCGTGCAATACTGACCCAGTAAATGGGTTAATGTGCGTCCAAAATTGACCCACCCTATAGGTGGAATATTTAAAGCAATATTAATCCATTAGTATCAATCTATATTCCTATTATTTATTAATTTAAATAATAGGATCACAATAGCCAAGATTTATCAATATAAGGCATACTATTAAAATAGTGTATATACACCACCAAGTGACGCGACTATGCCCACTAAATAACACCCTTACCCCTTTTTGAATATAATTTTTAAACATTCTGAGCTCAAATTACATTTTTTAATTTCATCACGCTAATAAATATTTGTAGATTTAATTCTTTTTTAATAACTCTGCATTTAGAATAAGCAAATGCACAACTAAACTATAGACAGGTGATATTATGACTAATTTACAAAATGATAATAATCATATTGCGGTTAATAAAATTATTCGTACACTATCACATATGGGACGAGTTGAATATCGAATAGGTGAGAAGATGGTAGGCTTCTACAAAAATAGTAAGTTATTTGGCAAAATTGAAAATGGAGTTATTTATTTGCTCAATTCTCTTGGACAACTGAAAAAGCTTAGTACTAATAATATAGCACTAAAAGAAAGAGCGTTTATACTGCGAGCTCAAATAGCGTATAACGCTGTATAGATACTTAGAAAGTAAGATTTTATTTGAGGCAACGGTATAGGTAATTATAGTTGTCACTAGACAGAGTCAATATGTATCAGATTAAAGTTAGACATATTCTCATTTATCGCTAATTTATTGGTAATATAAGACTTTGTTTTTTAAGATGTCAATATGATATACTATACTAGTATTTTTAGGTGCTAATATTTCTTTCTCAACAAATGATCGCTTGATTAGACAACATCAAAATCCTTAAAATCTTCAAGAGTTATGGTCAAGCGACAATTATAATTTGCAATAAACATAGGTAAAATATGATAACGCTCTAAATTTTGTATTCCGCGCGCAACTTTTGACATTAACTCTATTATATTTTATGATAGGCAAACTTGTTAAACATAACAATAAAACCTAGTGTATCAACTATTATACTATAACGGGTTACATTATACGGGACTCGAAAAACAATTTAACAAGGTAATTTCCTTTTTACAAACAGGAGACTTTAAATCAGCTGACGTAAAAAAGCTAAAACCTAGTAAATATTTTAGGGCAAAACTTGATATTTCTAACCGACTATTATTTAAAATAATTAATTACAAACAACAGGCCTATATTTTAATTTTAGAAGTTATTAGAAATCACGAATATGCTAAATCAAGATTTTTACAAGGGGCTAAAATAACGGAAGAAGACATCTTATCAGATAAGATAATAGAAGAAGATCAGGAGTCTCTTAATGTTTTATCTAAGAATCATAACGTATATTTATTAAATAAGTTTATTGTCTTTGATGAGCAACAAGAAGATATCTTAAACTGTAGCCTACCTATTATCCTAATCGGCTCGGCAGGTAGTGGCAAAACTTCCGTCAGTCTCAGTAAATTAAGACAAATAGAAGGTAAGATATTATAT
>CAMCXV010000075.1 GCA_945883665.1 Rickettsia typhi
GTTATAAGAAATTTATAGATTTTCAAAATGCTATTTTGGGATTTTTAGATAATATTGCTCAATATAAGGATGAACTTGATACTCTAATGACAGAAAATTTCAATATTATCAGACTCAAACCTTCGAATTTTATTCTGGACTGAGTATAATCAATTTTGTAGTGGCAAGATTGATGCTATAATTATGATGACGGGTCATCCTAATGCTTTGGTGAATCATATTACTCATTCTTGTGAATCTGACTTTGTTAGTATTGAAAAAGATAAAATTGATATGTTAATTAAGAATAATCCAGTTTGTAAAAAATATACTATTGATGAAAAAGGTTATCCAGGGATAAATAAGAGTGAACAAACAATAGCTATTTCTTCAATTTTTATCACAAGAAAATCTGTTTCAAAAAAAATAATTTCTAATCTTATGAATTATTTAAAAGATAGGATTAATCAGTTTAAATTATCAGATCCTTTATTACATGATTTAGATAATGATCACTTTACTTCTGATTTTATTTTACCAAGAATTAATGATAACTAATTTAAAAAACATTAAATATTATTTAAAATGTATAAAAATATAATTGTTCCAATAGATTTATCAGATAAGCAATCAATCAAAGCTATTTTTCCACCTGCACTTAATTTTGTGAATGCTTTTGGAGCGAGTTTACATCTTGTGCATATTATTCCAGATTTTGGTACAAAGTTGGTAGAAGATTATTTACCTAAGAACTGGATAAGTGATCAAAAAGAAAGGTATAACAACCAGTTGCAAGATCTAGTAACAAATTATGTGCCAGAAGAAATTCAAGTAAAATGTTATGTTGGTCGTGGGGCAATATATGATGAAATAATAAATTATTCAAATAAAGTGAATGCAGATTTGATTATTATCTCAGCTGTTCGACCAGAATTACGTGGTTACATGCTTGGTCCTAATGCCTCAAAAATTGTTAGGCATTCATCTATTTCTGTGCTAGTAGTACGCGAATAATAACAATATAAAATAAAAACATTATGTTCCTTACTTTGCCTCAATTATGGTTATTAGTTGGTATAATTTTAATTATTCTTGAATTTAGCCTTTTAACAGTTATAGGATTCTTATTTATTGGTCTAGGAGCTGTTTCTAATGCAGTAATTATAAGTTATTTGGGGCAAAGTTCTTTGTTTAGTCAGCTTGGATATTTTGGTATAATGTCCTTGTTATGGTTTTTATTATTATGGTATCCGCTAAAGTTTTTTATTTATAAAAAGAATCTTAACAATTTATCAAGACATTCTTTTGACATTGTTGGATCTCAAGTAAAAGTTGTGAATAATGATATAAAAACTGGTGATTATGGTCAAGTATTGTGGTCTGGTACTATTATGAATGCAAAATTATTAGAAAGCACTAATGGCGTAGCTAAAGTAGAAGAGATTATTCATGTGCTAGAAGTGCAAGGCAATGTGCTTATTTGCACAACAAATCCACCCGAATTGCTTTAAGAGTGAGAAGATAACTTTTCATTTCAAAGGTATTATTTATTCTTTGGCAATATTTATTATTGCTAACTTAGTGGAATGATATTTTCTGTTATTTATGTTTTGGTAAAAGACATAAAAGGGAAATGGCATGATTGGATCGTTTTTTTCTAGTATTGGTGGTAGTATTGGTAAATATTTTGGAAGTGGTATATTATCAACTATTGGTAAGTATGCTGGTAGACATTTAGGTGATTTTTTAGAAAGAAAATGGTTTTATAAGAAAGAAGTATTTCGAAAATATTCTAACCTTAAAGAAAGTTTTGCTTTATCAATAGCAAATCCTGGATCACCAATAGCTCTAATATTTGGTAAAACTAGAATATCTGGTAAAATTATTTGGGTAGATGAAATAAAAAATATTGCCGAAACCAGCTCAACTTCCAGATATTTTCCGCAGCCAAGATTTTTTCGATTGCCCAAACAGATTAAATCCACAACTCATTATACAGAATATAAATATTTACTATCTTTTGCTATTTGCATTTGCGAAGGAGAAATAAAGGAAATTACTAGAGTATGGAATGGTAATGAAGTTATAGATATTAGCCAATATAAATTCAGGCTTTATAAAGGCTCAGCTAATCAAATGCCAGACCCTTATATACAAAACAAAATGAATATGCAAGCACCAGCTTTTAGGGATCTTGCTTATATTTTTTTTGAGGATTTACCACTAGCTGATTTTGATGATATGATTCCTAATTTATCATTTGAAGTTACCAGAAAGGCGAATATTCCTTCTTTTTATACAGTAGAAGATATGGTCAAATCTATTGTTATGATACCAGGATGTGGCAAATATGTTTATGATACTATAATTCAAAAAAAACAAATAATCACTAAGAATGGATCTATCAAAGCTGAAAAAACACTTAATTCGCATAATTTTCAGAATATACCAAATAGTATTCATAGTTTAAGCCAACTCAATAGTATTTGTGAAAATGTAGAATGGGTGGCACCTGTTGTATGTTGGTTTGGTGATAGTGTTGAGTTGTCAAAATGTTTGATTAAGCCAGCTGTGGAGTTTAAAGACTCATTTGTTAGATTTAATGAAGAATGGAGAGTAGGGCGATATAATAGGCAAAATGCTTATGAAATAACGAAAGATAATAAAGGTAACCCAAATTACGGAGGAAGCGTAAATGATATGAGTGTAATTCGTTATTTGCAGGAATTAAAAACTCGTGGTTTGAAAATTATGTTTTATCCAATGTTTTTTCTTGATACTAAGTTAAAACCGTGGCGTGGTCGTTTGACTGGATCTCCTCAAGAGGTTGCAAGTTTTTTTAACAAAATAGAAGGTTATAATGAGTTTATTCTACATTATGCTAACCTTGTTAAAGATTATGTTGATGCTTTTATTATTGGCAGCGAATTAATTGGTCTGACAAAAATAAAAGACACCTATAATAATTTCCCAGCGGTTAATGAGTTAATTATGCTGGCTAAAAAGGTTAAAAACATAGTAGGACAAAGAGTGCTAATATCATATGCGGCTGATTGGTCGGAATATCATCATACAGAAGGAGGATGGTATAATTTAGATCCGCTTTGGTCTTCTCCTAATATAGATTTTATTGGTCTCGATGCTTATTTTCCAATAACTAATATAGATTCCTTTATTACAAATAAAGATATAAAAGAGGGTTTTTCTTCTGGCGAAGGTTATGATTATTATATTGATTACGAAAGAAATGAAAAATTACCTCTAGGTTCAGCATATGCTTGGAAAAATCTTAAATATTGGTGGGAAAATAATCATATTAATCCAAATGGGTTAAATAGTCCATGGCAACCAAAATCAAAAAAGATATGGTTTACTGAATATGGTTTTCCGTCAATCGATAAAGCTCCTAATCAGCCAAATGTTTTTTTTGATCCTTTATGTATTGATGGTGGAGTGCCGAGATATTCAAATGGTGAAATAGATTTTGGAATTCAAAGAAGATGTATCAGAGCTTTTATACGGCCCGTGTGGAAGAAGACCCAAAAATGTTGATTTGGGATTTTTGTATCTTAACAGCCTGAAATTTTGTTTTTCTATTGACTATAGGTGTGTTTAATTGCGATAATAATTGAAGGTTCTAAGAACTTATAATCAGCTGTTTTACAT
>CAMCXV010000076.1 GCA_945883665.1 Rickettsia typhi
TAGGTTCCGTACAGTTGTTTAAAACAAGAGAAGGAAATACTGGAATTTGTAAAAGACGGTAGTAACTTATTAAGTTAACATAGCAGAAATTAATGAAAATGTCAATGGCAGAGAGAGTGTGTATAGAACCTAATCAGGTTAGCTATAGACCTATGCCCAGAAGCTCTTTTAAAATCTCAATTAATACCAGTCTTCTCCAAGAATCATTACGAAATCTACGGATAGTCGCTTCAGACACATCAAGATTGGCTTGCAAATATTCATAACCACAAAAATATTGCCAATAAATATTTTCCTTTAACTCTTCCTCCGTAAACGAATCAGAACCGTTGTACATAGCTTGAAGCATTGATATTGCTAGCATTCTCTATGATCTTTCTTATTTCTAGCAAATTGCTTGATTTCAATGTTAGGCACTGCTCTGGATTCAAGTTCAGACCAATTTACCAAATCCCTTAGTTTATATAATTTGTTTGTAGGATTTAGTTTTATAGATAATTTCTTGTCAAATAACCTTTCTTGTTTTTGAGAAAAAATAATATTTTCTATAGGCATAATTTTAAAATCCATAAGCTTTATGAGGTAATTATACCATTTTCTTATGGACTTTGTAAGCTGTTTATAACATCAAACCCCTTGCTAATTAAACCGTGGAGAGTTTTGAAGGAGAGGCTTTGTATTCCTTAAGATTATAAAATCTTATTTTTTTGCGGAGGGGTGCTCATATTATCTCCCTCATTTTTCTTTTTTCCTCTCGATTCTTTATACGTTACTCTCACACAGGTACGAATCTAGCCTATATTTAACAACCCATTATTATTACTCTTTTTTCTCAGTAACATCTTCACTTTTTTGATCCTCAGCTGTTTTTTTTACTTGTTGAGTTTGAGCGGCTATTTGTCTTAGTTCTAGAATAATAGAAGAGAATTTTTCTTTATCAATTAATCCAGGTATAAATATTCCGTTAACTACATAAGATGGTGCACCTTTTATACCAAGGCTTTTAGCAAGCTCGAAATTTTTTGCTATTATCTGTTTTATTGAAAAGCTATTAATTTCGTTATCAACAATTTTATAATCTATATCATGGGCAAGTAATAATGCTTTTAGACCTTCTTCGGTAATAGGCTTCATTTTCATCATTTCGTTGTGAATAACAAGGAATTTTTCTTCTGATATTTTATGCGTAGCTAGTGCTATTTGAGTTGCATACATAGAAGTACCGGCTAATATTGGCAAAGGACGAAGTATTACCTGTATTTTTGGATCATTTGCTAGTAATTCATTAGTAATTTCATTTGCTTTTTTGCAAAAAGAGCAATTATAATCATAAAAAACTACTATGGTTATGTCGCCATCCTTGTTACCAAGAATAGGAGGACTTCCTTCTTCCTCGACAGCAGATTTGTTTTCTAATAAATAATTAGTAGTTTGTTTATTAGAGTCATCCATTTTCTTTCTTTGTAAATTTTCAATAGACTCAATAAGAATTTCAGGGTTATTTAAGATATAATCATGAATTTTTTTATCAAACTCTTCTTTGTTTAGCTTGTCTTCAGTAATACCATCTTTTGATTTGTTATCTTCAGCGTTTAATGTTTTGATAATAGAAACTTTGGTACTCTCTGGGGTTTTAAATGTTTTATAAGTAAATAAGCTTATCAGAAGAGTGAAAATTATAATTAATATAGGGGTAAAGATTTTTTGCATAAATTTATTCAATGTTTTGAGTTGCAAAATGTAAACAAATTATAATTACTAGATAAATACAATTTTTGCAAAATAAAAGCACTCTTTGTTAAGTAAATTAGAGCTAAATATTATTTATTTGCTGCGATAATATCTTTTGCTTTATACCAATCTGGTGATTTCTCATTTAGCTCTTTTAGAGCTTCGGTAGCAAGATTCTTTGCATTTTCTCTATTTCCAGATTTATGTGCTATAATAGCAGAATTAAGGTAAATCTTCGCTTTTAGACCTTTTTTTTCATAGTAAATAGCCATATAATATAATGCTAATAAGTTATCCGGTTCTTTTTCAATAACAAATAACAAATCATTATAAAAAGGAGTTAGTTTTGATGGTTCATTACTATATATAGTTATTCCTACTATTGCTCTGCTAAGTAACATTAAAGGGTCATTTTTCCTTAGTTCACATGCAATATTATATTCTGTTAATGCAGCATTTTTACCAGCTTCAAATAATATTTGTGCTTTTAACTCGTGGTAATAAGGATCTTTCGGATGTTTGATAAGTAATTTATTAACATGATTTAAAGCATTATCGAAGCTACTGGTTCTAAAAAATTTTATGGCTTTCATGTAATTAGTAAATTCATCTAAATTTTCTTTATTACCATCGCAATCTGGTAATTTATTAAATTCAGTAGTGTAAGCGGCTAATTTAACGGAAGATCTATGAAATTTATATAATAGATCTTTGCTATTTTGGCTTTTACTAAATTTTGATTTTTTATTGTGATTCTTCAAAATAAGAAGCCTATCGTGACTTAATGGATGTGTTTGGTCATATCGATTTATTAAATTACTCTTTAAATTCATTTGTGTTTGCTCAAGGAATTTTATCATACCTATGCTGCTATGATGAGATTTTTCAAGTAAATTTAAAGCCATTTGATCTGCGCTAGACTCGAACACTCTAGAATAAGCTTGAACAGATCTTTCAGCAACATGATTTCCTGCTAGAATAATTGCTAAACCAGGGGATCCATTTCCAATAGCGGTTACAATACCTATTGCTGCACTACCCATTGCAAGAAGTGTATAATTATCTATAGTTTCTTGTCGGCGGCTAATATGTTGACCAATTATATGACCAATTTCGTGCGCCACTACGCCACGTAATACATCGGGATCAGGAAATTTTGTTATTAGACCGCTATGAATAAAAACTATCTTGCCACCTAGAGTAAAAGCATTGGGGTTTTCATCATTTATGATAAATATTTTTAAATCTTGTAATCCAGAAATTTTTTTTAAAGGCTTGGTTACCAAATCAATGGTTTCCTCAATTTCCGAGTCCCTTATTATGTTCGCATAACTATTATGAAATGAGAGTAATATTAAAAAAATAGTAATAAATAAATTTTGCATCATAAAATATAATAAATAAGTTTCTTTTTACAGTATTTTTTAGAAAATATTAAGCATTTTCAATGAATATTAAAATTTCTAGTGTGATGCTAGCAAGATCAAAAAAAATAAATAATTAATTCGTCAACTAATTATAAATAACTTGAATAATTTAATTATTTGATGCAAATTACAATCAATATTTTAAAAAGAGAGAATGATATGTCTAAATTAGCTATTATAACTGGTGGAATAAAAGGTATTGGAGCAGCAATCTCTATTGCTCTAAAATGTCAATAAGCGTTGAAAATTGACCCACTAAGTGCGTCCAAAATTGACCCACTTCGATTACAAAATATTAGCTTCTTTTTTTCATACGATGACTCTCGTTTCCAGTTTCTATAATATCACAATTGTGGCAAATTCTATCAAGCAAT
>CAMCXV010000077.1 GCA_945883665.1 Rickettsia typhi
CCATTAATGCAAAATCAACAGGTATGTTAATTTTGGATATATTGGACAAATACCCAAACGCAAAAAAGCTACATATTATATTGGATAATGCTGGTTATAATAGAGCAAACTTTATAAAAACATTTGAAAATCACAGCAGAGTAAATTTGATATATTTACCGCCATATTGTCCTAATTTAAACTTAATTGAGAGGTTATGGAAGTTTTTATACAAAAAAGTATCTGTTTGTAGACGTTATAAGAAATTTGTAGATTTTCAAAATGCTATTTTAGGATTTTTAGATAATATTGCTCAATATAAGGATGAACTTGATACTCTAATGACAGAAAATTTCAATATTATCAGACACAAACCTTCGAATTTTATTCTGGACTGAGTATAAAAAAGGTGAAATGTGAATTTACAGAAAAATTGTTGCTTTATCAAATAGCTTATATTAATCTTTGCTAAATTCGTCTTTTTCAATTAAAAATTTAAATAATTAAATTTTTTTAGAGTGATCAATGAGTGGGAATTGGGAAATTATAATCTTCGGTGGTTTTATAATCATTAACCTACTACTAGGATTGTATCTTAGCAAGGGTGTAAAGACAATAAAAGAATATGCTATCGGAGATAGAGATTTTAGTACGGCTACAATAGTTGCAACACTAGTAGCAACTTGGATTACAGGAGAGTTCTTCTTTGGGGATATTGTTGAGAACTATAATAATGGCATATACATGATGTGGGCTGGAGTTATAGGTAGCTTAATAGCACTGTTATCTATCGGTATATTTTTTGCCCCTCGTTTAGCTGAATTTTTAGGAAGTTTATCTATTGCTGAAGCTATGGGCGGATTATTTGGCAAAAATGTTAGAATAATAACAGCTATATCAGGAATTATTGCAGCATCTGGAATGGTTGCTGTTCAGTTTAAGGTCGCTGGTACAGTTTTTGAATATTTAGGGGTGCCTAGTAAATATGGGATACTTATAGCTGGGTTAATAATAACGCTTTACTCTTCTCTAGGTGGTATTAAATCTGTTACTTTTACTGATGTGATACAATTTTTTACTTTTGGTACCATAATACCCATTATAGGTTTTTTTATACTAAACTCTCTAAATAGTTTAGAAGATGTACAAGTTATTTTTTCTACTAATAAATTATTTGATTTAGGAGAGGTATTCGATTTTTCTCAACCTAAAGCATTTTTTTATTTAATCCTTTTCTTTTATATAGCAATACCAGGATTTGGGCCTCCAATATTTCAGAGAATTGCTATGGCTAAGGATGTCTTTCAGGTTAGAAGATCATTTATTATAGCTGCAATTACTTGTACATTTATTACTATTAGTATTTGTTGGATAAGTATTTTGATATATGTAAAACAACCGAATCTTGCTCACAACGATATAGTAAAATACTTAGTATTTAATAACGCTTATCCCGAACTAAAAATATTAATCTTAGTTAGTGTAATGGCCATGGTTATGTCTACGGCAGATTCCTATATTAACTCCACTTCGATTTTGGTAGTACACGATATATTTGAATCATTGAATATAAGAATATTAGATAATAGATTGATAGAGTCTCGGCTATTTTCAGCTTTAATAGGAATATTTGCTATAACTCTAGCATTTCGTGATGGTAGTCTAATGCAGCTACTGATAGGTACTAGCAGTTTTTATATGCCTATAGTAACAGTTCCATTTATTATGGCTCTTTTGGGATTTAGAAGTACTGAAAAGTCTGTATTAATTGGCATGTTTGCTGGATTTTTGACGGTGATATTATGGGATTATGTTTTTTCTAAGCCATTTTTTAACTTAGATTCATTAATTCCAGCAATGATATCCAATTTAGTCTCATTAGTCTCTATCCACTATTTATTGAAACAAAATGGTGGTTGGGTTGGTATTAAAGATAAGAGTGCATTGGAATTCTTGCAACGTCAAAGAGCAAGAAAGATTCGTGAGTCTGTTTCTAAGGTTAAGCAGCTTCGTTTACTGAAAATCTTCAAAATTAATACGCCAAATAATGAGGTTACGTATATGTATCTCGGATTATTCTGTATAATTTCGACATACGTTACCATGCATACTATTCCTAAAGAAACTCAAATTTTATATCATAATTTGTTGAATCTAATTATCACTAGTGTTTTATTTTCTTCTACTTTATTAATTAGTTATCCCATTTGGCCAGTTCCATTAAAGAGAAGCAATGTTATAGCGATAGTATGGAATCTAATGTTATTTTATGCATTAATTTGCGCAGGACTTTTACTAGTGATAATTAGTAAATTTGCGCAGTTACAAGTCATGATTTTTATGATTAATTTAATTATGATATCAATTCTTGTGAGGTGGCAATGGGCATTATTTCTTATAGTCACTGGGATATGTTTAACTACTTTTGTCGCAAATTCATATCATTTTATTGATACTGGGCCAAGTAGGTTTATTTCTTTAGAATTTCAAGTAGTATACCTATTATTATTCTTAAGTAGTATATTGTTAGTCTTTTTTAAACCCAAACAAGAACAATACGACTTAACTGAAGAAAAATTTGATTATTTAGCACATAAGTTAGATGACCAAAAAACAGAACTTAGGAAATCCCTAGAACTAAAACAGGAATTTTTACGTAATTTAGAACACGAAGCTCGTACCCCTATTACAGGAATTAGTAGTATGGGGCAAGTGCTATGGGACAATTATGACAAACTAAGTGAACAACAAAGACGCCAGGGGGTAAAAGATATTGCTAAAAGCTCCGAACGTTTGAATAGCCTAGTTAGTAATATACTCAACTTATCCAAATTATCTGGTCTAAATTATCAATTAAATATAGAAGATATAAACTTCAGCGAATTAGTTTATGAAAGAGTAAAAATTTGCAAAAAATTATATACCGAAGACAAATACAAGGACTTACAAGAAGTAACCCTAGATATAAGTGATAACATAATCGTAAGTTGTGACAAAGATTATATTACAACTGCAATAGATAATATTGTTATTAATGCTCTGCAATATTGTACTGACGGTAAGATTACAATTATTTTTTATAAAAATGAGCAGAAAGAAGTTACTTTCAAAGTTCAAGATGAGGGTATAGGAATACCTAAAGAAGAGCTGTTTGATGTATTTGGATCTTTTTCAGTTAGTTCAAAAACAAAGACTCCTGCGGGTGGAAGAGGTGTAGGATTAGCTTTATGCAAAAAAGTTATCGATTTGCATAATGGTAGCATTTGGGCTAAACAAAACTCTGATAAAGGTGTTACCGTAGGATTTAACCTACCTTTAAAAAATTATACTCAGTCTGAAAAAGAAATTGCAACTATAGATTAAAAGATGTAAAATGTGAGTATGAGCAAATTAGAAACAAATTTTTTAGCATCTGAAGAAAGATTGTCTTTGATACGAGATCACAAATTGGAAAAAGATGGTCGTAAAAG
>CAMCXV010000078.1 GCA_945883665.1 Rickettsia typhi
TTGTCTTATATAATTCTATTACTCGGTCTCGTAGATCTTGACTATATGCTTTCATCGTAAATTATCTATAATTTCTTAAATACATTACAATATAATCAATAATTTACTGTATGTCCATTTTATCTAATACCCTAACGGGTTAGCTATAAGTCTCCTATTTTCTCAATAAGTGAGAAAGAACTTTATAACATTGTGATTGAAGCAAAGAAAAATAATATATCCATATGGAAATACTTGAAAATTGAAAAACAATATTCTTTTATTAAAAATGAACTCGAAAAATTTATTGATTTATATAAAAATCTACCATTAAGCAATTTCTTCTTTTATATAACTGATGTACTAGATTACAGAAAACTTGTAACTAATAATGGCGAAGTAATAGACGAGTTTTTAAAACTTGTAAAAAATTATTTATCTGAATATGGTAATTCATTGCAAGATTTTATCTACTGGTTTCAAAGTAATCAAATAACAATCAAAAAAGATACTGATGCAAAAAATAAAATACGTATAATGACTGCTCATGCGGCAAAAGGTTTGCAAGCTCCAATAGTAATATTATGTGATACTACAAAGCTTCCAAATTTAACTGAACGTTTTGTTTGGAACGAACAAGATCAATTATTATCGGCAAAATCATCTTCCTATATTCCAGAATTTTATAAAACACTGAAAACAAAGGAACAGAAAAAAGCGTACCAAGAATATTTGAGATTACTATATGTTGCTATGACGCGGGCAGAAGATAATTTAATCATCTGTGGTTATCAAAGTAGAAATAATCTTTCAGATAATTGTTGGTATCAATTAGTAAAGAATTCTATGCAGGAAATGGGCTTTAATGATTCAAATCATAATCTTATTTATGGTGGTACAAATGAGATAACAGAAGATTTAATAGAGAAAGATCATGAGAAAGAAGTCATATCAGATAAAATATTCAAACCTATTGGAAATTGGGAGTTAAAAGAAAGTTTTTATAAATCTGATGCCAGTATAAAAGATGAAATTTTATATAATAAATCTTTACTATTAGAATATGGTATAGTATTTCATAAAATTCTTGAAGATGTAGTAAAAAGTAAGAATTTACATGATGTTAATAACCATCCTTTAATTAAAACTTTGGATATTAAATTGCAGAAAAAAATGAAAAATAGTTTAGAAAAACTTGGTTTAAATAATCAGTTTCAAGAATTACTACAATATAACTTAAAAACGGAAGTATCCTTTGGTTATAAAATAAATTCAGAGGTAAAAATTGGTAGAGTTGATCTATTAGTAATTAAAGAAGATCAAATTATTATTATAGATTATAAATCTGGTAATAAATCTGGTATCAATCAGATACCACATCAGTATCTTCATCAACTAAAAGGTTACAAGGATAGTTTTGCAGAAATTTATCCCAATAAAAAAATAATTTGTAAAATTATTTGGCTCGAACGTGCTATCATTCAGGATGTATTAGTGTGAAAAAAGGTAGTTAATTTATTAACAACAACTTCTGTAGTTTGTTCTAATTTTGTTAATTTTGCAATTAGGTCGTTAATTTTAATGATTAAATTTGATTGTAAGATCAAATTTTGAGTATTATTTTTTGCTTGAGGAATAAATAGGTTAAGCTGAAAATCATCTTTTTTAGTAAATTTTTGTTTAATTGATTCAATATCTTCCGAGGTATAATATCTTCTACCACGAATCTGAAAAATCTCCATACCTGTTTTAGATTTCTCTAAATATCTCAATTTATGAGTTGGAAATCCAGTGATTTCAGAAACTTCTGAGATGGAAAAGTATTTTTTATTAACTGATTTCATTAGAATTTACCTTTTCCTTAAGTAATCTAGAAGCGTGAAACCTTAAAACTCTGCGTGGTTCTATTTCTAGAGCTGTTCTAGTTTGAAGATTAACAGCTGGTCTTTTTTTCTTGTGATGAATTTGAAATTTACCAAAATTTGATAATACTAATTTATTGTTGTTTAATGATAATTCTAGCATCTCAGCAAAAATACTATTAGTTATTTCCTCGCATAATAAAGCAGAGAAACCTAGTTTTTCTTTAAGTAAATTAGCAATTTTTTCTTTTGTAATGGTTTCCATAATAGATAAATGTACTTGTCTATTAATTTTAAAGCAATAGTAAAATTTTTGAATTACCAACGAGCAATAGCTGCTCCCCAAGTTGCACCAGCTCCAAAAGCTGTAAATACTATTATATCACCAGATTTAATAGCATTAGTCAAATTTAATTGTGCTAAAGCTAGTGGAATTGATGCGGCAGAACAATTTGCATGTTTGTCTAACGTGACTATAACTTTGTTTGAATCAACACCAAATTGGTTAACCATATTATTGATAATTCGTAAATTCGCTTGATGGGGAATGATGTATGTAACATCATTGAGAGTAAGATTATTTTTCTTAAGAATATTATAAACCGATTTTGGCATTTTCTCAACTGCTTTCTTAAAGACTTCCGACCCTGACATTTGTATGAAACCACTTTTACCAGTGGTGCTAACACCACCGTTGGTATATAGCATGTCATAGCATGATCCATCTGAAAAGATATCGCAGTCAATTATACCTGAGTTGGAATCTGATGATTGTAATATAATGGCTCCAGCTCCATCGCCAAATAAAACACAAGTTTTGCGATCTTCCCAGTTTAATATAGAAGACATTTTATCTGCGCAAATTAACAATATAGTTTTATATTTGCCCGATTTAATCATACCATCTGCGACTTGCAAACCATAAATGAAACCAGAGCAAATTGCTTGCAAATCAAATGAAGGGACATTTTTAATTCCAAGATAGGATTGTATTCTATTCGCAGTAGATGGGAATGTGTTGTCAGGAGTATTGGTGCATGTAATAATTAAATCTATTTCATCTTTTGAGATTCTAGCAATATTAAGAGCTTCAAGAGCAGCCTTATAACCTAAATGAGAAGTAAATTCATCATTAGCTGCAATATGCCTTTGAGTAATACCAGTTCTTGATCTAATCCACTCATCAGTAGTATCAGTAGATTTTTCAAGATCAAAATTGCTAACAATTTTTTCTGGTAGATAGCCCCCAGTACCTATAATTTTTGAGGCCATCAAACCCTACTCTGCCCCTTGACTCTTAGGCTTTGCTATAACTATTTGACGATTTTTATATTCACCACTTGTTTTATCAAGCTGGTGTGGTAATCTATACTCACCGGTATCTTTATCTATCACTACGTTAATTTTTCCAAGAGCGTCATGCGAGCGCCTTTGATTGCGCCTTGATGTGGAGGTTTTTTTCTTTGGAACTGCCATTACACTTACACCTAATAAAAGTTTTATTGAACAAATTAAAAAAAAGTATTTGTCAAAGACGTAGGTATCATATTATATTCCATCAAGAAAATCTATATAATTTTAAATAAATTTTTTATGAAAAA
>CAMCXV010000079.1 GCA_945883665.1 Rickettsia typhi
ACAATGCTTTAATACCTTCTTGCTCAAATTTTTCTACCCACTTCATTATGCTATTACGGCTATAGTGCAACAGTTCTGCCACTTCGTCATAAGTACGACCTATTTGAATATAATAACAGGCTAAACAACGATAAACATAAGGTTTAGAGCGATGAATTTTATAATAATTAAGAAATTCAAATTCTTTGAACTTTTCCGATACCTTTACTGATCTACTCATAAATTATATCATACTATCAGATCGCCCCTACAATACTACTTATTTAAGGTGATTGGTATTAAAGCCATCGTAAAAGAAGCAACTTGGTCTACTTCAGCTTCATATGGCGCTTTAGACTGGGAATTTTTAAGTGCTGCAACTGCTAGAGGATTATTTTCATGAAGTTTTAGACGGATCGGTCACAATGTAACCGTTAGAGTTCTTCATATTTGTTTTGTAAACTAGCTTTACCCAAGCGTCAAGAGTACTAATATCTACTGTTCCAATGCTTTTAAATTTTTACACTCTCGTTTTAAATTTTTATTCTGAGCTAATAAATCTATCCGATCATTATCAAATTTTTTATTTCTTTTAACCATAATCTGATATATCAGTTCTTCTTCTTGTTTTATTAATTATCAATGTATGTATAAGTTTATCGCAACACTTTTTCTAAACAAAAATCAAGAATATTTAACAAGTATCTTAAATTTTATTTACCAAGATTTGTTTTTCTAATAAATGCAATAGACTTCAATCTGTCACATACTTTTTCAAATATAGGTCGTGGTAGAATATCCGTACTTACAATTTCTAAATAATAATTTTTATTAGTGATAGAAAAAGATGGTGTGGTAAAATAAAAACCATCTATATCTTTTGCTATCCTCATAAAATGACCTATAATTTGACTATGTTTAAAATCTTTTATACAAAGAAATTTTTTGGCAGTTTTAATTAAATCTGAATCTGGTTTAAAGTTTGAAAAATACGATAATGCGACTAATATCATTATCCTTTGACGATGAGTAAACGGAATTTCTGAATTTAAAATATATTCATTAATTGCTTTCGGAGGCAATGTTTGATCAAAATATTTATTCAGTGATTGTAAAATTATTACCAACTTTAATAATTGATATAAATCCTTATCTTTAGAATCTTCCAACAAAGGGGAAATAATCTCGTAATATTTATCAAAATTTGTTTCTTCCAATTTATATTTACAACAATAGACCACTTTCTGTAGAACTATGTCTTGATTTTTTTCAGTCTCTGGTAGCATCTCATATCTTACCCCTTCCTTAAGACCGAATATAGAAACAATTATGTTTTCAGGCTTAAAAACCTCTAACATTGCTTGAGCAACTAGTATTGCATTCTGATTAAGAGCTTTATTATAAAATTTAACTCTATTTGAAGGTAAATCTTGTATATTGTCTAAATAAGAGTTTAAGTCTTTGCAGGAAATACTAAGATTATGCAAGTTTTTTAAAGGATATTTAGTAAATTCAACAAAAAATCGACAAATAAATCTTAATGCACCACCAATTAAGTACAAATTTTTATATTGATAATTACCATATTCTTCCTTAATAATTTTGGTTATATCTTCCAACTTTTCCAGTTCTCTGTTAGTAATTACTTTAGTACCAAGAGCAAGAGAGTTTAATTTACCCATCACTCTACCATCAATTTCAATTAGTTCTAAACTACCACCTCCAAGATCAGCTGCTATACCATGAACATCAGAGATACCAGACATTAAACCAAGTGCTGTTAGATAAGCTTCTTGCTCTCCTGATAGAATTTCAATAGTAAGATTATATTTTTTCTTTATAAATTCTACAAAAACATCCGCTCTTGGTTGACCTCTAAGTACAGCAGTTGCAACGCACCTAATTCTATTTACTTGTAATTTTTTAAAAATATGCAATATATAATTTATCGATAAATAAGCTTGATGCTTTATATCTAATTCCTCATGAATAAGGAGTGACAAAATATCATTTTTAAACTTGACGTTGAATATTTCTGGAGATCCAATCAAATTATCTTCGTAGACTACAGCTCTGATAGCATTATAACCAATATCAATTATTCCAAGACGCATTTTATTTTTTTTAAATATAATTACATATCACCCCTGTTTAATCAAATTTTAAGCAGTAATGTAATTTTTTCTAAAAAATGAATTGCAAAAACGACTAGCAAAAAATTAAATTTCATTTAAAACGCTTTTGATAAAAATTTCGAGACTATTTTATTACATCTCATAGAAATAACTAATTATTCTGCTAACTCAGATTCTGCTTTTTTAGCGTTAGCAGTTCCTTTCGGGTCATAAGGTTCCTGAGTCGGTATAAATGTAGGGGGTAAAAGCTTACTTGTAAAGAACTTATCTGCAAAATATTTAATTTTCTTTGATTTAATCGGTGGAAAAGATTCAATAAGTATAATTTGTTCATCTCTTGGTAACTGAATTACCTCTTGTGGTAAAAGCAAAGCTCTCTGTACTTTTGAAACACTTTGTGTTCTTGCTGAAATGTTCAAATCAAAAAATAATGGCTTATTAAAAGAAGATTGCTCAACGGTTTTGTTTCCACATAATTGAGATATTAAATTTGCTGTTTCGTAATTATTCGCAGCAAAAGTAATACGATATGTAGAATTCGACAAGAACGAGTTCATCCCTGCTTCTTCATAAGTTCCTTTTAATTGCTGGGTATCTTGAATAATCAAGAACAGACGTACTCTATATCCACGAAAATATGCAATTCCAGCCTTGAATTGTTCCATTTTTCCAAGAGTTGGAAATTCATCCATTAAAAACATTACACCATAAGGTTCGTCTTTTTCATTAGGAATTTTTCTACTTAAAAACTCGGTGGCTTGTTGATAAAAAATTTGCATTAACCTTTGTAAACGTTGAATATTATCTGGTGTTAAACCAACGAAAACAGTCGTTTTAACTTTTTTAAATTCCATAATATTAAAATCAGATGATGCAGTTGCGGCATCAATCAGAGGATTCGCCCAAAGTTCTAGAGATGAGTTCATAGTAGATATAACACCAGAACGTTCTTTGTCAGCTTTTTGCAAGAAAGCTGCTATATTCATATAAGATACGGGATGTATAGCATCACCAAGAGTATCAAGGACAACGGCAAGATTATAGACAACGTCATCACTACGCATTGTTCTAACAACTTCACCAAAAGAT
>CAMCXV010000080.1 GCA_945883665.1 Rickettsia typhi
GGAGTATTTACCTCCTTATTCTCCTGATTTGAATCCTATTGAACCAAAATGGTCTCAAGCTAAGGCTAGGAGAAAAAAATATCGCTGCGACGTCGACACTCTATTTGAAAAGTATATGACGTAACTTTTTTATAGTGGTTTAGCTATAAAAGTTGCTACAGAAATTACGTCCACCCTTGATGTAAAAATCCAAAAACATCATTTATCCTCGCAAGAAATAAATAATTTTATTGAATTCGTAAAAGATCAAAAAACAAAAAACTCAAATGTTCGAATCTCACTTGTAGAGTATGTTCAGCAAAATTTTTACCCAAAAGAAACTAACTTAGTAATTGTTCCGGATTTATCTGGTGAAACCTTAGGTACTAAGGTTGAATACCAAAAAGTAGCTTCAATGACTAGAAAAGATGTAGATGCGCTTGATAAAAATCATACAGATTTATCCGGCGTTGATTTTACTGGTTCAAATATGAGTGGAGCAAGTTTTGTATCTTGTAATATTGAGGGAGGTATCTTTTGTGATTCTGATTTAACAAAGGTGCTTTTTGAAGATTGTTATATGAAAGGAGCCGATTTAAGGGGAGCTGATATCAGTAGCTGTAGATTTGAAAAGCCTTATTTGGATGATATTATTACTAATATGAATCCAAAAGAAATTTCAGAACTGCAAGAATATAATAATAATCAACGTTATTCAGGAATGCAGCTAAGTACTCTTGAGCCATTGCTTTATCAGTATGACAAGAAAAACGAAGAAATACTTAAGCAGGCAGAAGAGAAATTTGAAACAGATAAGCAAAACAAATTAGATGCAATAGAAAATAAACTTTCAAAAAAGACTCAAGAGATAAATGATAAATGGGCGAAAATGAATTATTATGAGGGTTTTGTAGCAAATCCCCAGGATTACAAGTTTCTACAACAAGAAAAACAAAACCTTGAAGCTGAAAAAAAAGAAGTTACAGAAATTTCTTTTGAAGAAGATTTTGACAAAAGTGACATTAAGTATGTTGTTGATCCAACTATTACTTCAATGCCAAGTATGATGAATCTTAAGAAAGATAGTAATGTACTTATCTTTGATCCTGCTTATAAAAGAGGAGGTAGCAAAGAAGAAAGGTTAGAAAAAAAACAATATATAAGATTAACAAAAGAAGATGCAGAAAATTATCTTAAACAACTAAAAGATACTCCAGATCTATCGATAAATGATTTTGCAAAAACAAAAAAACAGAAAGAAGATATTAATTTTAATGGATTTGGATTAAGAGTTGTTGCTGATTTTTCTATTAAACAAGGAGATTTCTTTTTTGGCGAAGAGTCTGATCTTTCTGGTCTTGATTTTAGTGGAGCTAATTTAAAAGGGGCTTGTTTTGCTGGCGCTAATTTACAAAGCTGTAAGTTTAATAACGCTAATCTAGAGCTTGCGACTTTTGAGGGAGCTAATTTAAGAAACGCAGAATTTATTGGTGCAAATGCTAGAGATACAAATTTATTTGCCGCAAATATTCAATCAGTAATTTTTAAAAATGCTGATTTTACTAGAGCGTTTATGCCTCATTCAGATGCAAAATTTTCGCAAGTTGAAAGTTCTAAGTTTAATTTTTCTGATATTAGGAATGGTAGATGGGAAAATGTAGATATTAATAAATCTGAATTTTATTATGCTGATCTGGAAGGGGTTTCGCTTGCTAAAGCAACCATTACAAGAACAAAGATGCATCATGCGAATCTTGAAAAGGCAATATTAAATAATTGCGAAATTATTGAATCTGAATTAAATAACGTCTTTCTTAGGGGTGCTGAATTAAAAGAAGCAATAATCAAAAACACACTGCTTAATAATATCAATGCATATAAAATTGATTTAAGTGAAAGTAGGATAGATGAGCTTTGCACACTTGATGGAGCTGATTTACGTGATGCAATAATGCGAGAAGTTAAAGCAGATAATGTTCATTTCTTTAATGTTAATATGGAACATGCAAATCTAGAATATGCACAGATGAAAGATGCTATTCTTGAGGAGGTGAATATGAAATTTGCTAACCTTGATAAAGCTGTTTTGGAAGGAATTAAAGCTAATAATAGACCTCTTGCATAACCTTAGTTTTTTAATTCCCAGTTATATAAACCAGCAATTAAATTAAACCGCAGACCAAATCTTTTGCGCCTGTTTCGATATTTATCTGCGATAATTTTGAAGCGTTTCAACATTCCGATAACGTTTTCATTCACCACTCTATCACTTGCTAATTTCCGGTTATTCTTTTTCTCTTCTTTGGTTAAAGGATTCTTTTTGCTCTTTTTCTTTGGCATTTCAGATTTGTTATGAATCCTCGTTATACCTTGATATCCCGTATCAGTTACTGCTTTAATTTCAGGATGTATATGGGTTTTAGACTCCTTAAATAACCTGAAATCATGACGTTTACCATTTGTAAAGGCTGTACATATTACTCTTTGTGTCTTTTTATCTACGACAATTTGGCTTTTTAATGTGTGCCTTTTTTTCTTCCCCGAATAGTAGCGCTTTTGCTTTTTTTTGGCCTTTCTATAGGGCTTTCCGTAGCATCAATTAAAACAATTTCATATTCTATATTGCTTTTTAGCAAAGCTTTCCTCCCGGGTAATGCAAAATCTGAATGCTTAATCAGCGTATCTTCTACCCACCTTATATTTCTATAACAAGCGCTTTCTGATATCCCATAAGATGTAGCAACATGGAAATACGTTCTATACTCTCTTATGTACTCTAGTGACATCAGTAATCTGTCTTCCATCTCTAAACTATTAGGTTTACCGCCTAAAGCTTTCTTCTTAATTTCAGCTTCTTTTAGTATCCCTACCATTTTTACAAAAGTAGACCTTTTTACTCCTGTCAAACGACGAAATTCTTTATCCTTTAATTCTTTTAACGCCGGGTATTTCATGATAAAAATTTTCCTAAATATAATGGTACCCAAAAACTGGACTGTTAAAAATGTAAAATGAGATATAATTTCATAATAAAAAAAATGGAAATTATATGTCTAAAAAAGCAAAACAATATAGCGCAACAGAAAAAACAAAGATTGTGATAGAGGCGATAAAAGCTG